>DATALE010000257.1:0-2826 GCA_036261235.1 Ruminiclostridium sp.
TACTGTTTGTATAAGCGAAGAATTTTGTAAAGTGACAAAAAATCTGCAAGTGCAGGGGCATTTGGCATAAGCCGTGTATTGTGCGGTATTGCCTTATATTAAGCGTGGGCAAAGCCCGCGCCGCTTAGTGATTTATTTTGAAATACGGGCTTCAAGCGCCGCTTTCTGCGCTTCATAACCGGGTTTGCCAAGCAGTGCAAACATATTCTTCTTATAGCTTTCAACACCGGGCTGGTCAAACGGGTTAACACCGAGCATATAGCCGGAAATTGCGCATGCCTTTTCAAAGAAATAGACCATGTAACCGAATTCATTCTCGTTGATTTCCGGAATTTCAAGAACAATGTTAGGCACCCCGCCGTCAGTGTGCGCGAGAACCGTTCCTTCATACGCACGGTCGTTTACATACTGCATTGTCTTGCCTGCGAGGAAGTTGAGGCCGTCAATATCCTCGTCAATCTTGCCGATAGTAAATTCCGATTTCGGTTTTGCAAAGTGAACAACAGTCTCAAACATGATTCTGCTGCCTTCCTGGATAAACTGACCCAGCGAGTGAAGATCGGTTGAGAAAGTTGCGGACGCCGGGAAAATACCCTTATTGTCCTTGCCTTCGCTTTCGCCGAAAAGCTGTTTCCACCATTCGCCCATCATTGTGAACGCAGGCTCATAGCTGACGAGCATTTCCATGCTCTTTCCGCGCCTTGAAAGTATATTGCGGACAACCGCATATTTATAGCAGTCGTTCTTTGTGAGGTCACATTCGGCAAGTTCTTTCTGCGCGGTATAAGCGCCTTTCATAACCTTGTCGATATCGCAGCCTGCAACAGCCATCGGAAGAAGTCCGACAGCGGTGAGAACGGAATAACGGCCGCCGACATCGTCAGGGATTACGAATGATTCATAGCCCTCAGTGTCCGCCAGATTTTTAAGCGTTCCGCGAGCTTTGTCGGTTGTTGCGTAAATGCGGCCCTTCGCGCCGTCCTTGCCGTACTTTTTCTCAAGAAGTTCACGGAATACCCGAAATGCTATCGCAGGCTCTGTGGTAGTTCCCGACTTTGATATGATGTTAACGGAAACGTCTTTGCCCTCGCAGATTCCGAGAACTTCGTTCAGATAACCGGAATTGATGTTGTTGCCTACAAAATAAATGTCAGGCGTATTCTTTTTCTTGTTGTTGTAAAACGGCGATTTCATAAGTTCGATTGCGGCCCTTGCCCCGAGATATGAACCACCGATACCGATAACAATGAAAACGTCCGTATCTTTCTTTATTTTTTCCGCCGAGGCTTTAATGCGCGCAAATTCTTCACGATCGTAATTTTCCGGCAGCTTCAGCCAACCGAGAAAATCATTGCCCAGCCCTGTACCGTTGTGCAGCGTTTCATGTGCCGCTTTGACCTGGGCTTCCATCGCGCTGTATTCCTGCGCTTTTATAAACCCGGTGAGATAATTTCCATTGAACTTAACCGACATTAGACTATGTCCTCCCTTTTTTACTTCCTGCAATATATTGCTTTAAATGCACAAATGAGCATTTAATCTATATTTCTTATTACATTTTACTTTATAAGGGCAGATTTTTCAAGTGAAAGTATATTTTATATTCTCATTTTTCGATTAATTTTATTCTCTTATAATTTTAATATCAGCGGCAGGCAAAGCCTATAAGTCTTAAAAACGCCTTGCCGAAACTCATTTTGGAAACAGAAGTATCTGCTTTTATAGCAACCGTTCCGATATTTTTGCCGTCCGCCCAGAGTGTTACCTGTCCCAACACCTGCCCCTTTTCAACGGGAGCCGCGACGTCCGAAACAATGCTTACTTTCTGGGTTACGCTTTTTTCCTTGCCCTTTGCTACAAGAACATCCGGGGCATTGCTTATTGTTGCGCTTACGCTGGATTTTTCCCCGCCGATAACTTTTACATTATATTTTGTATTTGACAACTTTGCCTTGACGAGCGACCAACCCCCGAAACCATAATCAAGAAGGTTTGACGCGCTTGTAAACCTGTCTTTTGAATTGTCCGAACCCATTGTCACGGCAATCAGCTGCATTCCGTCACGGATGGCCGAAGCGGAGACGCAGTACCCGGCGTTGCCTGTTGAACCGGTTTTAAGTCCGTTTATTCCGTTATAAGTCCTGATCAGCTTGTTGGTATTTACAAGCTGTGTTTTACCCCCGCGAAGCGAATCCATCCAAACTGTGCAGAAGTCAAAAATCTGTTTGTGTTTTAATAATTCGCGGGACATCAGCATAACGTCGTATGCGGAAGTTTCATGACCGTCTGCGTCAAGCCCGTTGGCGTTGACAAAATGCGTATCGTTCATGCCGAGCTGTTTTGCCTTTTGGTTCATAAGACTTACAAACCCCTGCTCGCTGCCGCCGATCTTTTCGGCAAAGACGACCGCCGCGTCGTTGGCCGACCCTATCGCCATAGCCTTGAACAGATCTTTTACCGTCATCTGCTCGTTAGGTTCGAGCCAGATGTCCGAGCCGCCCATTGAAGCGGCATGTTCACTGCAAGTCAGTTTTTCATCCCATTTGAGTTTTCCGTCCTCAATTGCTTCAAGCGTCAGAAGTTCCGTCATGATTTTGGTAATGCTCGCCGGCGGCAGTTTTTCGTGTGCGTTGTTTTCATACAAAACCCTGCCCGTCGACTGTTCAACAAGTATTGCCGATTTTGCCGCCAGAGTCGGGCCGTTTGCCGGCGTTTGAGCGGCGTTGTTATCAGGCTTGCTCTGCGCCGCCACAGCGGTGGTCGACGACTTAGAACCAGAACTTTGTCCGGACGACTGAGCCATTGTCTGAGAAGCCGCGCCGGAGC
>DATALE010000260.1:0-7856 GCA_036261235.1 Ruminiclostridium sp.
TATGCCTATTTAAATGTTTTTCTCTTAGCATGTTTTAACTCCTGCAATTTTGATGATGCTATATTGCTACGCTTTTTAAAAATATTAGATAAGTATCTATTTGCTGTTGAATTCTTTACCGCCGAACTAATAGATGAATCGGAGATAAAGACTTTAGATTTTTCAGATACTATTATCAAACTTAGCAGTGGCAATATGGTTATTAAAGGGGTTATCGAAAAACTAGAAAAACTCTATAATTTTATGATAACTTCTGAGGAATTACGGCAGCGCTCAATAAGTTATTATCATCATAATGGATTTTATCATATTAGTTGGCTCAGATACTTTTTATGTGAATATGAATTTGATCTGATGAAAAAAAGTAAATGCAACATTATAAAACTCGATAGGTGTATTTATTATGAAAAAGGTTATAACTCTATTGAACATATCTTGCCTGAAAATTCTCATTATCAATACTGGCTTAAATTGTACAAAGAATTTAATTCTAAACAGAGAGAAAAGTGTAAAAATTCATTGGGGAATTTTGTAGCAATATCAAAAGAGAAAAACTCTAAACTTGGCAATTTACCTTTCCCAGAAAAAAAATCAAATAATCAAAATACAGTAGGATATAAATATGGAACTTATGCAGAAATAGAATTAACTCAGTATGATGATTGGAACGCTTATGATATATTAAATAGAGGGGTTAAATTAATAACATTCTTAAATGAGCGTTGGGGCATTAAAATTGGATCAAAAAAGGATAAAAAATATTTTTTAGGATTAGATTTTTTAGATTAATGGAATCAATATGTAAATTGTAAAATAGCGTGAAGTTTCTTATTTATGCGTAATGCAAATATTATTATGATTTGTGTATCTGTTTTTGTAAAATTATTAGTTAATGTTTCATATCAGATATTGATTTTCAATCAGAAAAGAGTTAAATTATAGTGTTAGAAGCAAACTAATGCTTCCCAGCCGCATAAGTCCCTGCGATAACCCGCAAGAGTGACAGTACCACTTGCCCGGCCAACATACCCGTTTTGGGGGCAGATTACTCGGATATGTACTCCAAAGAACAAATAGGAACATTATGTTTGTCCTAAGGATAAGCCTGTTGAATATCAATAACTTAATATGCAAATATAGCCGAAATTAAGGATACTCTTTTGAATATCCTTAATTTCGGCTATATTAATGATTTGGTTGCGGGAGAAGGATTCGAACCCTCACAAACAGAGTCAGAGTCTGTCGTGCTACCCTTACACAATCCCGCATCGGACAGCAGTAATTATTATACCACAATTTTATCTAATGTCAATATGCATGTCCGATTTTTTTATAAAATCCCGCAAAAAACTCTGGCTGTCTGAATCAACGCTTTCAGGCAGCCAGAATCATAATCATTTTGTACCCGTTTGAATCGTTTCGTTTGTAAAATCGGAAACATTGTAAACATTTCCGCCGTCTTTCTCGAACATGATAGTTACTTTGTCGCCTTCTTTTGTAAGCGCCAACTGATTGCTTATATCGTAAGTCGATGTGAATATCTGTCCGGGCTTTTCCGCCAGCATAAACTTATAGACAGTGGAGCCGCCCTGCGATTCAGCAGAAAAACGTGAAATTGTACCGCTCAGTTTCTGCTTGGGATTTTCCGTTTCTGCAAGATTACCGCTCGAACTTCCCCTCATTAGCCTGTCAAAATCATTAAGTGCCGCGCTGATAGTCTCCCCCGTTCCAACCGTCGTATAATCTTTTACCGAAACAAATGCGTATTGCTTGATCAGCCCCGCATTGTCTTTAAGCGTCATGAAATATGTCGGCGCGCCGCTGACATTTGTGATAAGCGGATATGACGCTGTATATTTCAGGTTTTGCACCTTGCCTTCGGCCGAAGTCTGCGCCGCATATTCGGTAGCGCCGCTCATTTCATAAAGATACGGCTTTTTCGTGACCATGTCGACCAGCATAAAGCCTGTTGCGCTCTCATCTTGCCCAACGCTTGTAATACCTGTGAAAAGATAGCATCTGCCCTTGTTGTATACGATAATACTGCCCTCGGACGTCTGGAATTTGTCCTTGTTTGAAAAATTGAAAACGCCGTGAATATAGTTTCCCCTGTTGTTCAGCTGTGCCATAATGAAATCCTGCGGCTGGACACGGTCAACCCAGCCCGGCATATTTTTAACTGAATAACGCATTGACTTTCCTGTCTGAGCGTCAATAACAATAGCTCCCGTCGCCTCCGGCATCGAAAAGCCGAGTAGGTTTTTATAAGTAGTTATTACCCAGAACGGCCTGCCGCTGTCGTCAAGTTCAAAAGAGTAATCGGTAATGCCTGTGAAAAGGCCTCCGTTGAATCTCGCATACCGCTTTAGATTGTCGAGCAGGTAGGCCCGCGGCTGGTATTTGATTTTATATTTGTCAATATAAGAAACATCTCTCGGGTTTGTCGCGGATACGATAATATATCCCGGCGTTCCAGACATATTTGAAGCCCATTTGAAAAAGCCGGAATGTTCGAGAGGAACAACCCAGACAAGTTTTCCGTTGACTTTTTGAATCGTCGGTGTCCCCAGCGTCACCTGGCTGCCAAGAGCGGGCTTTTCCCCCAGTTTCTTGTCGGCCAGCTTGTATGCGAGGTCAGAATCGACAATCGGGAGCTGAGAAACGTCAATAGCCTGCAAGTCCGATGTAAATGTTCTTGATTCCGCCTGTGGCATCTGGTCGCGGTAACGTGCGGAATGGAAGAATGGAATTGCATATATATTGACCGCAATGAGAATAATCCACGGCGCGATTCCGACTATAATATATGCCGGGTGAAATTTTCTCAAGGACTTGACTTTTACATGACCGCCGACAGCATCCGCTATAGTTAACAGGCCTTTTGATATAAGAATTACTACAACGAGAGAAGTGACAATGAATGCCCAGAATGCAAGGCCATCCCCATACAGCGGATTAAGGTTCGGAGCGGCGAAAAAAACGATTGCGGCGTATATGACTATTAGAACCGCTGTAATAATAACTTTTGATTTTTTCATTAATCAATCACCTCTTCAGATAAAAGCCAAAAAGACTGTCAATTATCTTTTTGCCTGTTCCTGTTTTAAAATATTTCCGTTTTACTGCAAAAACAGATTCGACCGGAGCCTTTTCCTCATCCAGATTAACTAGGTAATCAGCTTCCACAAGAATTTGAAAATCTATATTATCTATCTTGTCATAGCTGTGATGATGCCCCACAAGAAAACAAACTCTGTCAGCAAACTCACTGCTGTATTTAAGGTTTTCAAGTATTGTCCCCGCTATCGGAGGCCCTTCCAATTCCTGATAAACGCCTGCGTTCGAATTGTGTCTGCGTTCCGCTTCTTTAATTCCGATATCGTGCAGAACCGCAGCAGCCTCAACTGTTTCAAGCAACCGGCCGTCTAAGTTTTCCCCTCCTGCAATCGCTTTTGCGAAACCGTAAACCTTAAGAGCGTGGTTTATACGTTTTATGTCTTTCCCAAAATATTCAATCATTTTCATCAATATTTTTCCGTCCATATTTACCCCTGTTGATCAAATTCATTTTTATTATAGCATTATACCCCGTTTTATGGAAACAAAATCAGTAGTTTTTGATATAAAAAAACCGCTTAGCGGATAACGCGTGAGCGGTTAGAAAATTGAAGCGGTTAATGTTTAAAAAAAGAATTTAAAAATCCATGTTACACCGGCACCAAGTAAAATTGTCGCCGGAATTGTAATAAACCATGTCAGAATAATATTAAAAGCGATAGACCAGTTAACAGCGGAAATACGTTTTGACGCGCCGACTCCCATGATTGCTGAAGAGATAACATGTGTAGTACTGACCGGAGCCCCAGCTGCTGTCATGACCTGAATTACCGCCGCGGCCGATGTTTCTGCTGCAAAACCGCCGATTGGCTGAAGCCGTATCATATTCATTCCGACAGTTTTTATTATTCTCCATCCGCCAAGAGATGTTCCGAGAGCCATTGAAAGCGCACAAATCAGTTTCACTTCAAGGGGAACACCGTCGTTCGCGCTTATGACACCATTGCTGACAAGCGCAAGCGTAATAACTCCCATTGTTTTCTGCGCGTCGTTACTGCCATGGGAATAGGCCATTAATGCTGCGGACAATATCTGAAACTTGGAAAACCATTTATTCACGGTTCTCTGCGAAAGAGGCCTCAAAAGAAAATACAAAATCTTCATTACAATATAGCCGACAACCAGGCCGATTAGAGGTGATGTAAACAGCGGAATAATTACCTTGTCCCATATGTTTGTCCAGCAAATTTCGCTCAATTTCCCGGACGCTACAATTGTGGCCCCTATAAGGCTGCCTATCAGGGCGTGCGATGAGCTGCTGGGTAATGCAAGGTACCACGTAATCAGGTTCCAGATGATTGCGCCGACAAGTGCGGCTGCAATAACGTGCTGATCAAGCGAACCTTTTACAATGCCTTTCGAAATCGTTTCCGCAACCTTGACACTTACAAGCGCTCCGACAAAATTAAGCGACGCCGACATCAGGATCGCGGCCCTTGGAGTTAAAACACGCGTTGAAACAGATGTTGCTATCGAATTCGCGGTATCATGAAATCCGTTGATGAAATCAAATACAAGGGCGAGAACTATTACAAGCACAAGCATGACATTAAACATTCTTCG
The DNA here is from genome assembly GCA_036261235.1 of Ruminiclostridium sp. Taxonomy (GTDB): domain Bacteria; phylum Bacillota; class Clostridia; order Oscillospirales; family Ethanoligenentaceae; genus Ruminiclostridium_D. The sequence continues at coordinate 4,681 of DATALE010000260.1, forward strand.
AAACAATCCCTTCAATCATGTTGGCTATTTCTTCGCATGTATCAAGCGTTGATTCCATGCTTTCAATTATTTCTTTCCATTTGATAATCTCAATTGGGTTCTGTTCCTTTAAGAAAAGTTCCTGAATAATCCTGTTATAAGTCTCGTCGCCCTGGTTCTCAATATTATTTACTTCAATTATATTAGCCTGTAAAACCTTGCTCGACTTCATTACTTTAAGCTCTCCGACGACACCGGAGAGGACTTTAGTACATTTAGTAACCAGCCTTGCCATTTCAATTGACTGTGGCTTTATGTGCGAAATTGAGTAAAGCCTCAACGCCTGTGCGGTTGCTTCTATATTATCGATTATATCGTCAAGTGTCTTTGCAATAAGGAATATATCTTCGCGGTCAATAGGAGTGATAAACGAACGGTTAAGATGTTCAATAATATCATGAATCGTTCTGTCACAGCTGTGTTCCAGCTTTTCTATTCCGCTGATTTTATCGTCGATATCATTGAAGTTTGTGAATAAATCCTGCAATATTTCTGCGGCCTTACAGGTATCATCCATCACAACTGAAAACAGGTCAAAGAAAATAAGGTCTTTTTTAGTCGTCTTAAACATTGCTACCTCCATTAATTGCAGCACAAAGTCTTTACTTTAAAACTCTGGGGCCTGGTGTGCGGTTTTAAGCCGTTTAATATAATAAAATAGGCCCAATATTTTTTACCGGATCTATAAATTTTCTATGTAAATACGCGCTGCCAGCTTAACTTTTATATGCCGGTCCAATAAATAAGTATATGTTTTTTGTCGCTTCGTGTCAATGGTTTTCTTTGTTTAATAACTATTTGAAACGGCCTATTTTTGGACTGTTCCACCAATTCGTGGTCTCTGTATTTGTATAGTTTCTATAAGAGCTCTGCTGATTTTACAAAGGCTTTACATTTCCTATCTATACAAATAAACAAAAGCGCCGGGTCTTAAAACCAACTTGATTTTAAAGTCCGGCGTTCTGACATGCAAAGTTATTTTTTTGTATATTCTTCAAGACAAAGCCCGCTGCTCATGATTTTTTTCGCGTCGGTTACACCGACGAACCTGTAATGCCATGGCTCATATTCATATTTTGTAATACTCTGCTTATCTTTCGGGTAACGCAGAATGAAGCCGTATTCCGCACAGTTTGAGTATAACCATTTAAAGGCTGCGGTTTTATCAAAATCAGCTGTAAGCTCACTGTTTTTGTTATACCAGTCACTTGTTATTATATCGGCAGCAAGACCTGTCTGATGTTCGCTTGTTCCCGGAGGTGCGACGGACAAAGCAGCATCCGCCTGCGCCTGCGACAGGCTTTCTCCTTTTGCAGTCAGCGCTTTTACGTGACGGTCGAAGTTACTCTGCTGATATGCGTATGTCCTGTATCCCGAGATAATATTCAGGCTGTAGCCCGCTTTTCTAGCGCTGTCCATCATTTTTTCAAGATATGACGCCGCCCTTGAGTCAAAACGGTTGTCTTTGTCTGATGAGGAATAATATTTTGATGGAACTTCGGTGAAACTCGGCGAATAATCTTCAGGAAGCTTGTTATCCTTGTTTACGAGCATGAGCAGACTGCCTGTCTCGGAATTTGACGAAGAATCGGCAGAAGTTTTGCTTCCGCCTTGCTTTGACGACGCTTTTGACGGAACCTGCGAAGCCGATGTCTGCGACAGTGCTGTCTTTGATGACGAAACAGGTTTTCCCGTTTTTCTGTTAAATGCGTATACCGCAGCGGCTCCTAACCCTACTATAAGAACCACTGCAATCGCGATTACACTTTTTCTGATTTTTCTATTGTTCATTTTATTTACCTCTTAGGTATGTTTTAATCAAGTTTTACCGCGTGAACGATTCCGTCTTTCAAGGTTATGAAACCGGAACCATAAAAAGTCAGGACATCACCGCTGTAGGAGGTTTCTTTGTTTGTGATGAGATTCTTAAAAGTATGATTTTGAACGTCTTGTTCAAATATTCCACCTTTAAGAGTTATATGAATATTCTTAATTTTAACTGTATTGTCAAGACTGAGTTTTGTAAGTTCCGGCGTAGTATCAACCGTTGAATCCCCGTCGTCACCTTGCTTTAAGATACTTCCATAAAGCAAAGTTTTGGCTGATCCCGAACCATCGTTTTCTGCGAGATAAAGCTTATCGTCATTGTCAAAACCAATCAAGGCAAGTTTTTCTTGGCCGTCTGACTTTATATTGCTTCCGCCTGCTATATAAATCTTTCCGTTTTCTTTGTCTTCATATAAAACAACAGATTCATTTTTGAGGCATTGTATATTCCCGATATCTTTTGTTTTGAGAGATGTGAAGGCCTTGTTCTCATCGGGAATATTGAATTTCCAAATTGTGCTGTCGCCTTTTTCGGTAATTTTTAAGTATGTCATTACCGTGCTGGTTGAAAAGTCCATATCGGTGATATGGCTGTATTTGCTTTTAAGCGTTATTTTTGCCGGCTGATTATCTACTGTATTGCGGATTTCCTGCGCAGCATTGGAGCCTGAAAGTTCCTTTGCATTGAGGTTATATAACTTTGCATAATATGACTTGCCGCCGGTGTTTGTTTCAGCGATAATAAGCTGGTCGCGGTCGTACAGCCATTTGTAATAATCAAGTTCCATGTCCTCGTCCATACTTATCTTTGTCTGCTTGCCTGTGGACATGTTTAATATATTCAGCTGATCGTCGTCCGTATACGCAAGAAATTTTCCGTCGTAAGAGGCTTTTGCATCTTCAGCGCTGCTGGAGAACCTGACTTTTATCGACGCATTTGACGAGCTCACGTTATTCTGAATTTTCTGGACTTGAAAGCTGTCGGATTCTTTTAAAAATCCTCTGTCTATATATATAAGAGCGCCGGCTTCGACAATCATGAAGATGGCAAGTCCCCCGATAAAAATCCGGATATATTTTGACAGCATTAGATCATACGCTCCTTATTTTTCTATATAAAAGGCTGTTGCCACTGTTCTCTCGCCGAAAGCAGGTGACGGGTGATTTATAACCTCACCATTATAATACATGGTTGAGGATCCACCGCCGTCAAGGATCGTAGCATTTTCTATCGGATTGTTCTCAGTCCCAAGCTTTATAATAAGCTGCTGGAGTTCATAATATGTGGCGCCGAACTGTCCAACCTGCCT
>DATALE010000267.1:0-2719 GCA_036261235.1 Ruminiclostridium sp.
GTCGTCCCGGGTACGTCCTAAAACACGAAACTCCGTATGGGAGCGGACTTCGACGATATGGCTGTGACCCCCTGACGCAACAAGGCATAGGAAAGGAGGTTCAAGATCTGGATGCGCTATATAATTTGCGGCAATATGAGAACGTAGGTGATGAACCGGAACAAGAGGAACACCGAGAGACAAAGCAAGCCCTTTTGCAAAATTCACCCCGACAAGAAGAGCCCCGATAAGCCCCGGAGCATATGTTACCGCCACAGCGTCTATATCCGAAAATTCGCATTTTGCGGTTTCCAGCGCTTCTTTTGTAATCTGAGCGATTACCTCTGCGTGCTTGCGAGAAGCAATCTCCGGCACAACCCCGCCGTAAAGACGGTGGATATTTATCTGGGAAGAAACGATATTTGACAAAACATTACGCCCATCCTCAACTATTGAAGCAGCAGTTTCATCACATGATGACTCGAAAGCAAGGATTTTCAAAAAAACACTTCCAGTATTTCTTATTTCTATGTTGCTTTTATACTTAATTTCTTACAACTCAATTGTAACTCCTAAGGCAGCACTGCATAATTGTGCAGTGTAACCCTAATACATTCACACTTTAGATTATAGCATTTTTAATCCTTTATTTCCACTTGCTGTTTACAAAGCCTGAATCACAGAACAGTCAGTAAAACAAAACATATAATGTAATAATTGTGTTTTGAAGTTACTTAACGGGAGGGTCAAGATGTTTGGAGTAATTAAAAACCGGTACCGCAGCTTCGCAGTCAGTAAGAAAATAAACCTTTTTGTACTCTTGATAACAGTAATATCCACTACAGTCATGGGAATATTCAGTTACTGGAGTTTCAGAAATACGTCTCTTAAGATTGTCGGGGACGGAGCAATGAAAATTGCGGAAAGCGCGGCAGCCGGAATCGACGGCGATAAAATCCGGAATTACGATAAAACGAATAAGACGGACGCGGATTATACTAAACTTGCTGCCTTATTAAGCAATATCAAAAAAAATGTCGGCGCTGATTTTATATATATCATCACCGACGCCGGAAACGAAAAGTACAAGTATATAGCCGAAGGGCATATCGATGGCAGGAACGATGACATTTCAAAGCTCGGTGAAACAGATGACAAATCAATATTCAGCGCCGAGGCAGACAAGGCTTTAGAAACCGGAAAAGCCACCTACACGAATATCTATAGCAGCGGAACTTACGGCAGCATAATTTCCGGTTTCATGCCTGTCAAAAACAGCAAAGGCGAGACAGTTGCGGTTATGGGCGTTGATATTGACGCTAATTCTGTATTAAGCTCGATAAATATGTTCATTCCAAAACTTGCAGGGCTTTTAGTAATCTTTGCAGTCATTACTGTATTTTTGCTTACTAAAACGCTTAAAGGGATAATTATAAAGCCGCTCGAGCAAATAACCGCTCTCGAGGAAAGCATAGCCCACGGCGAAAATGATTTGAATTTTGAGGAAAAATATTTGGAACGGTCGGATGAAATCGGACATCTCTTTAACGGTTTTAAACAGATGTCCGATTTATTCAGCAATATTCTTCATGAAATCAACACTCTTGCCTTAGAGCACAAAAAAGGCAATACGGATTATTACGTTGACGCAACAAAATTCAGAGGCGTTTATAAAGAAGTATTAACCGGCGTAAATTCAATGGCGACGGACTATAACAGCGACACCGTCAAAATTATTAATTACATGAACAATATAAGCGAAGGCAATTTCGATGCAAAACTTGAACGCTTTCCGGGTAAAAAAATATTTGTCAATGAAAAAATCGACGTTCTTATTTCCAATCTGAAAAAGATTACGAACGATATGAACAATCTTGTTTCAAGCGCTATCGACGGCGACCTTAAAAGCCGGGTTAGTATTGATTCATATCGCGGCGACTGGCAGAAGTTCATGATTCTTCTTAACAGTATGCTTGATGCCGTTGTAAAACCTATATTTGAATCCAGTACCGTGCTGAACGAGCTCGCTGAAGGAAATATCGGGGTAAAAGTAAAAGGCGACTACAAGGGCAGCTATATCCGTATTAAAGATTCTATCAACCGTCTGACTGATGTTATCGGCAGCATGACAGGGGATGTCAAGGTGCTTGCCGCTGCCGCGATTGACGGCAACCTTTCTGTTCGGGCAGATTCTATGAAATACAACGGTGAATACAGAAAAATAATCGAATATATGAACAATACTGTCGATGCAGTACAAAAGCCGATCACTTTAATTACGAATCAGCTTGACCGGTTGGCAGACGGACAGCATACTTTGGTTCTTAAAAATGATTCCAAGGGAACATATTCAGAACTGATAAAGAGCACTAACGCTTTGACAGTCAGTATATCTTCCCTGCTCAGAAAGACAAACAGCCTTAGGCAGGCAGCTGAAAAAGGTGAACTTGACTTCAGGGCTAATACAGACGGGCTGAAAGGCGAATATGCCGATATTGTCAACTGTATAAACAGTGCTTTTGACAACATTGCGCGCCCGATTGAGGAAATTGCAACAGTCATCCAGGAAATCTCAAAAGGTGATCTCAGCGTTAAAGTAAAAGGTGATTATCAGGGCAGTATAAGTGTTCTTAAGAAAAACGTTAATCTTACGGTAGATACGCTTAACAATGTAATCTATAACATTTCTGTCTATACCGAAAAAATAGCAGGGGGCGACATAAACCTCTCCTCCCTGCCC
>DATALE010000285.1:0-4600 GCA_036261235.1 Ruminiclostridium sp.
CCCACCAGCCTGGGGTATTTGTCGGATAACGCCCGTGTGCTGTCCACAGGTAGCCGCTGTATTCCTCGAGTCTGTAGAATTCACCTACATCCTCCGGAAAACCGACAGCTTTAAAGACACCCATATTTTTGCCGCTTGAAAATACATAAGCGCCCTCATACTGGCTGTTTATCTTCATAACGCATCTGGCAACAAACTCTTTGTCATCAAGCATGCTGCTGTCCAGTTTCATTTGAAGAGGGGTTATGAAATAGCGCATAATAATCGGCTCATTTGTAATGTTAGGATGCCTGCGGGTCGGAATACTGTTTAAATATCCTATTTCAAAATGCCTATTCAAAAATTCTTCTGTTTGTTCTTTTGCCTTAGTGCTATCATAAAACACATGTAACGCATACAGGTCTTTATATTCCGGATAAATTCCGTAGCCGGCAAAACCGCCGCCGAGACCGTTTGACCTGTCGTGCATTACCGATATCGATTTAATAATATCAGAGCCCGGGATTGATTTCCCACTGCGGCTAATAATACCGGAAATTGCACAACCGGAAGGTATGCGAACCTGGCCTTCCTTAGAAAGCATTACGATTCCTCCTGATAAAGCTCAAATACGGCAAACTTTTTACTGCCGCAGTACACAGCACTATTTATAAAGGAGTGCTGTAAATTAAATTTTATCATAAAATGCACTATTGTCAAGTCATTTATGCAATTTTGAGTCCTTTCGCCTGCAAACAATTATAGGAATTCCGCAATAAACATCATAAATCGCCATAAAGTATAAATATTTATGCGTAATTATATTAAATATATTGAAATACCAGTCTCATTAAATAAAAATTGAATAATTATGAAATTGATTTTTCATTTTATATTTTCCTTATATACAAATAAACCCTATCTTATTCTTAATAATAATATAGGAAAATAAATCTGATTATCTGAGATCTTTAATTGCGAATTAACTGTTAGTTAACAAATTTAACGAAAGTTAACTGCAAATCCGTTGAGAAACCCACTTTAGCGGCTTATAATAGCCTTAAAAGAGAGGGTGATTTTTTTGCAAACTATTAATATTGGCAAGGTTATCGCAAAATATCGGAAAGACAAGGGTATAACGCAGGAAGAACTTTCTGTTTTTCTCGGTGTTTCAAAACCAGCGGTTTCAAAATGGGAATCGGGGCAAAGCTATCCGGACATCACGCTTCTTCCGATTATTGCGGATTATTTCAATTTAAGCGTTGACAAGCTTTTGGGGTATGAAAACCAGATGAGCGAGAATGAGGTAAAAAAGTTATATCTACAGCTGTCTGATGAATTCACCAAAAAACCATTTGAAGATGTCTATAATGAATGTATGAAGCAGGTAAAAAGTCATTACACATGCTGGAACCTTATTTTTTCAATGGCTGAGCTGCTGATAAATCATTCAATGCTGGCCGGAAACGCCGAAAGAATCGATGAAGTTATAAAGGAAGCCGCAGATTTGTGCCTGCGTGTGGAAAAAGAAAGCGATGACGTAGTTTTGGCAAGGCAGGCGCTCTCTATGCGCGCATATTGTTATCTTGCGCTCAAGCAGCCGGAGGAAACCATCCGTTTGCTTGACGGTATAGCTGAACCCCAAACAACGACCGAGGTTCTTCTTGCAAAAGCATATGCTGTGCTCGGCAACACAGAAAAGGCCATAAGTCTGCTTCAAATTTATATCTATAAAAATATTATAAGTATTTTCGGGTCTTTTCCTGATTTGATTTCACTTTACGCCGACAGTCCGGAAAAAGCTGATATCTGTCTTGAAAAAGCATTATCAGTCGGTGAAGTTTTTGGGCTTAAAAAAATGCATCCGGCGCTTTATTTCACTGTTTATTTTACATCGGCAGTAACCGCTGCAGCGCAGAACAGAAAAGAACGGGCGCTTGAACTTCTGGAATCTTATGTTGAGCTGATTTTAAAAAAAGATACTTTCCCTTTAAAACTGAAAGGAAGCGAATTTTTTGACCTTATTGAACCATTCTTCGAAACTTTTAATCTGGGAAATTCCGTTCCAAGGAGCGATAAACTGATTCTAAAGGATTTAAAAGGTTTATTAAAACATCCTTCTTTCTCTATTCTTGAAGATGAAGGAAGATATCAGCTTCTATTAAAAAAACTTGAGCATGTGGGGGAATAAAAATGAATAATATGACAGCTTATCTGCCGTTTCTTATACCTATTTTTATTATTGAATTCGGACTTATGGTCGCAGCGCTCATCCATATATTCCGTCATAAAACCTATAAGATCGGAAACCGGTTGATTTGGGTTATTGTTGTTATTCTATTTGAAATAGTCGGACCTGTTCTGTATTTCATCATTGGCAGGAGTGACGATTGATGGAAACCCTTGAAGTTAATCATATAAAAAAGACTTTCGGAAATTTTAGTGTCATTAAAGATTTAGACTTCAAAGTTTGTGAAAATACGGTTTTTGGACTTATTGGAAAAAACGGCGCAGGCAAAACAACCACAATGAAAATGATTCTCGGGTTTCTTAAACCCACCGAAGGGGAAATCTGTATATGCGGTGAAAAAGTTACTTTCGGCAATACAAAAACCAACCGGTATGTTGGGTATCTTCCTGATGTACCTGAATTTTACGACTATATGAAACCGAAAGAATACTTAAATTTGTGCGGCCGGATTTCCGGAATGAGCTCGAAAAAAATCAAAGAAAAATCACAGGAACTTTTGGAACTTGTCGGGCTTAACGAAGTAAACCGCAAAATCGGCGGTTTTTCACGTGGAATGAAGCAGCGACTCGGCATTGCGCAGGCCCTGCTCGGTGAGCCAAAGCTTTTGATTTGCGATGAGCCAACGTCTGCGCTCGACCCAATAGGACGGAAAGAAATTCTCGATATTCTATCGATCGCAAAGCAAAGTACCTCAATTATCTTTTCAACACACATATTATCAGATGTTGAAAGAATCTGCGACCATATCGGTATTATTAATGGAGGCAAGATCGTCCTTCAGGGCAGTTTATCAGATATAAAAAACAAGTACAGAACAGATTCAGTAAATATAGAATTAAGGAATGCGAATGATGCTCAAACTCTGGTCGGTAATTTGTCAGACTTACATTTTATCACAAACTTAACCACTGCAGGAAATATATTAACAGCAAGCCTTGAAAATGTTGAAAAGCAAGGCTCTTTATTACTAAAACAAATTGGCTGTTCAAACATTCCAGTTGTAAAGTTTGAAGTTCTTGAACCTACATTAGAGAATTTATTTTTGGAAGTGGTTAAATGAAAGGCTTTATCACGTTTACTAAAAAGGAATTTATGGAACAGATTCGCAGTTATAAAGCACTGATACTGATTGCCGTTCTATTCTTGTTCGGTATGTTAAGCCCTCTTCTGGCAAAATTAATGCCTGACATTATGTCGCAGATGGCCGTTCAGGGAATAACGTTTAACATGCCGAAACCGACAGCATTTGACGCATGGAGCCAATTTTTTAAAAATATGAGCCAGATAGGTTTAATAGTAATGCTGCTTGTATTTGGCGGAACCCTATCACAGGAACTTTCAAAGGGTACTCTTATACTTCCGTTGTCAAAGGGATTGCCGCGGCACTCAGTAATTTTATCAAAGTTTGTTTCATCTATAATCATATGGACTGTATGTTTCTCTTTTTCCGCACTGACAGCATGTGCTTACACATCATTCCTGTTTAATAAATCCTTTTTGCCATATTTGTTCTTTTCTTTGTTTTGCTATTGGTTGTTTGGAATATTCCTTATCTCTTTGATGTTGCTTTCAGCAACAATAGTTCCCGGTAATTACGGTGGGCTTATTATGACTGCAGCATTTGCGGCATTACTTCTGATTCTTAACATTTCGCCAAAACTCCATAAATGGAATCCCATATCTTTATCATCAGAAGTTGTTTCGTTGCTGAATAAATCTAAACCTATCAGTGATTTCTCATCAGCCATATGGGTAACATTTATTCTCACTGTTGCATGTATTACGGTTTCAATTTTAGTTTTCAGAAAAAAGAAAATATAACATAAAAATCGCGGTATCAGCAATGCTTATTGTTGTTACCGCGATTTTTCCTTTTTCGTTTGTAATTTTGCATTAATATAATTTCTTTTTTCAATTATTTTGTGTTGGTATCTGAAAATTATTTTTTAATGAGATAGAATTGTTTTCGGCAGTCGCCGATATCTATTTTTTGTGTTGAATATTTAATATTTAAAGGATACGATACATTTTATTTTACATCTTTTAATCCAAGTAGTTTTTCGGTAAAATATAAATAGAGCATATTCAGCTTCCTTAAAATTGGTTTCTCAGCAATTTCATTTTACAGGAGTTTTCGAATATGCTCTACCTTTTTTGCTTATTCGCACCACAACATTTATTATAGAAACTACATAAAAAAAGCAAGCTATTCAGCTTGCTTTTCACTAGTGCCGGCACCGACCTATTTTCCCGGGCAGTCACCCGCCAAGTATCTTCGGCACCGATGAGCTTAACTTCCGTGTTCGGAATGGGAACGGGTGGAACCTCATCGTCATAAGCACCGGCTATATATTCAAATAAAAAGGAATA
>DATALE010000286.1:0-5006 GCA_036261235.1 Ruminiclostridium sp.
GGATATATCGCAATATGGCTTAAGTTACCCTTAACTTCCCCGGTTACGGTATTGATTTCAGTAATTCGATCTATCTCGTCGCCGAAAAATTCTATCCGAACAGCCGTATCTCCCGAATAAGCAGGAAAAACTTCGAGAACATCACCGCGAACACGGAATTTGTTTCGCACGAAATTGATATCATTTCGTTCATACTGTATCTCAACAAGTTTTTTTATTATATCGTCGCGTTCCCTAACCATGCCCGGACGCAGTGATATTACAAGATCACGGTAATCGATAGGGTCGCCAAGGCTGTATATGCAGGATACGCTGGAAACAATAATAACATCCTTCCGCTCTGACAGAGAAGATGTAGCAGAGTGGCGAAGCTTGTCTATCTCATCATTAATCGCAGAATCCTTTTCTATATATGTGTCTGTTTGAGGAATATATGCTTCCGGCTGGTAGTAGTCATAGTAACTGACAAAATACTCGACCGCGTTTTCAGGAAAAAATTCTTTGAATTCACTGCAAAGCTGGGCAGCAAGTGTTTTGTTATGCGCCAAAATGAGCGTAGGCTTATTCACGTTAGCAATGATATTTGCCATCGTAAATGTTTTGCCGGAACCTGTAACACCCAGCAGTGTCTGTTCCCTGTCTCCGCTTATTACGCCGTTCGAGAGTTTTTCAATAGCTTCCGGCTGATCACCTGTGGGATTATATTTTGAAACAAGTTTAAATTTATCCATATGTTTTCTCCAAAAGGAACATCGTTCTTATTTCTTTATTATATCATAAACAATTCCTTCGGGCAATAATCGATTTAGTCTTTATCGAACATTATAATGTAAAACCGTTGTGTTTTGGGAATATACTGCTGACGGATTGTGTTGCGGCAAGCGAAACCCAATCGTTACCTGATACTATGATGTGATCCAGTAAACTTATATTAACTGTTTTAAGGGCATCTGAAACCTTTTGAGTTACCAAAATATCCTGCTCTGACGGAATAGCCATGCCTCCGGGGTGGTTATGGGACATAATCATGTCTGTTGCCGCATAACGTACTGCGATTTCAACAAAACGTCTTACCCCGACCGCGACGGCATTTATTGAGCCCTCAAAGATACTATTGCAAAAAAGTATCTTACCTTTTGAATCAAGGCACATGACAGCCACAATTTCATTTGTCCTTCCGATAAACAGCGGGACAAAGCACTTTGCGGCGTCTTTAGACGATTTTACTATGTTCCCTGTGTCGTGCATTTCAATAAGATAACGGCGGCAGACTTCTGGAAACAGCTTGATGAGCGTTGCAGTATTTTTGCCGATACCGTCGACTTTCATCAGTTCCTCAATAGGTGCGTCGAATACATTGATAAGGGAACCTCCAAAGTATTTAAGCAGGTTATGCGCAATTGGATTTGTATCACGCCTCGGAACCGAATAAAACAGTATCATTTCAAGTACAGCATGCGGCTCAAAGTTATCTAGCCCTTCAGCCAAAAAACGCCTTTTTAGTCTTTCTCTGTGCCCTATATGTATTTGTGTGTCATTTATATTTGATTCCGGAATATCCTGATTCATTCTGACACATCCTTTAATTTGACAAAATGGATTAACTTTTGAATGTACTTATTATATAATACATTGAATGTTTTGAAAAGCTAAAACATATTTTAATAAGATAATTAGAGAAAGCTTAGAAATTGAGAACTTATTATGATATAATTCATAAGGTAAATACTCATTTTTAACTTGGAGGAAAAAATGAAAGAATTACTGATTAAAAAAAATGATGCAGGGCAGCGGCTCGATAAGTTTTTGCAAAAGGCGGTAAAAACACTTCCGCAGTCGCTTTTATATAAGTATGTCAGAATGAAAAGGATAAAAGTCAACGGAAAGCGGAGTGAAATTTCATATAGGCTTTGTGAAAACGACAATGTTCAGCTTTATATAAATGATGAATTTTTTGAGACTCGCGGTGAAAATTCATTTTTGAAAGCTCCGGCAAATATCGAAATTGTATATGAAGATGAGAATATTATTTTAACATATAAAAAGTCCGGTCTTGTGGTTCATGAAGATGAAACAGGCAGCCCTGATACCCTGATAGCACGGATCCAGCATTACCTTTATGATAAAGGCGAATATGACCCTTCACAGGAAAATTCATTTGCCCCGGCACTTTGCAATCGAATCGACAGGAACACCGAGGGAATAGTAATCGCCGCAAAAAATGCAGAAACATTGCGTGTCCTTAATGAAAAAATCAAATCTCGTGAGGTTAAAAAAACCTATCTATGTATCTCCCACGGAGTTTTTGAAAAAAAATCAGATTTGCTTATAGGATTTCTTGAAAAAGATAAAACTGAGAAAAAAGTTTATATACACAGCCATCGGCAGCCTGGTGACCTTGAAATAAAAACACGTTACCGTGTTATTGGGGAAAAAGACGGTTTAAGCCTTGTTGAAGTTGAGCTGCTTACAGGTAGAACGCATCAGATAAGAGCGCATCTGGCTTCGATTGGACATCCACTGCTCGGTGACGGAAAATACGGTTCAAATGAGATAAATTCCGGATACAGCTATAAGCATCAGGCACTTTGCTCATATAAAGTCCAATTCGATTTTAAAAATGACGCGGGAATTCTTGAATATTTAAAAGGTAAAACCTATAAGGTTAATAATATATCTTTCGTAAATCAATTTTATGATGGCAGACTTTTAAAATAAAAAATCCTTGACATTAGAGAATTTGTAGATTACTATAATAACTGTACCACTTGTAATAGTACAGTTATTATAGTAAAGGGGGGAGCTATAATGCTAAACATCGATAAACAATCCGGAATTCCTGTTTATGAACAAATTATAGAACAAATAAAACGTCTGATTCTTTTGGAAATACTTGATAAAGATGAACAGATTCCGTCCGTTCGTTCTTTGTCACTTGAATTATCAGTCAATCCAAATACAATCCAAAAAGCCTATAACGAGCTTGAAATGAGCGGTGTTACCTATTCCGTGCCGGGTGTCGGACGTTTTGTTTCAAAGGACGCAAAAAGATTAATAACAAAAGATTATATTAAGCAATTAAACAACATCTATGAAATTTCTTACTGGTTAGCTCTCGCCGATGTAGAGCAAAGCAATGTTGTTGAAACTATAAAAAAAGCTTATCATGACGCTGCTAATCTATCAGAGAAAGGATGAATTGAGATGATTAAAGCAGAAAACTTAACAAAAAAGTTTGGGGCGTTCACAGCACTTTCAAGCATCAACTGTTCTATCCCCGAAGGCTGTATTTATGGTCTTGTCGGTTCAAACGGAGCAGGAAAATCAACTTTTATGAGGCTTTTAACCGGAATATATAAACCTGATTCTGGTTCGGTGTCGGTAGATGAAAAAGAAATATATGAAAACCCCGAAGCTAAAAGAAAAATTGTTTTTGTTCCGGACGAACTCTTTTTTCTGCCGCAGGCTTCAATGAATAGAATGGCTAAACTTTACAGCCGTATATACGCTAGTTTTAATCTTGAAAGATTTAGTTCCCTTACAAAAATTTTTGAGCTAAACCCAAAAACTCATGTAAACAGTTTTTCAAAAGGTATGAAAAGGCAGGCAGCGACAATTTTGGCGCTAAGTACTATGCCGGACTATATTCTATTCGATGAGACTTTTGACGGACTTGATCCAGTCATGCGAAAGCTTGTCAAAGATGTCATATATTCAGATGTTTGCGAGCGGAAAAGTACTGCTGTTATATCTTCACATAGTCTTCGGGAGTTGGAAGACACATGCGACCAGCTGGCGTTACTACACAAAGGCGGAATAATTTTTGAAAGTGATATTGAAAACCTTAAAACGTCCCTGTTTAAAGTTCAAATTGCATTTAATGAGGAATATGACAGAAATAAATTCTCTGAAATAAACGTAATCAATTTTCGCAAAAAAGGTTCAGTTGCGAACCTTATCGTTCGCGGAGGCCGTGAAGCTGCTGTTGAAAAACTAAAGCAGATGAATCCAATATTGCTTGATATTCTTCCCCTTACACTTGAGGAAGTATTTATATATGAGATGGACGCTCAGGGCTATGCTTTCAATGATTTGATGATTTAAAGGAGTGAAATAGAGTTATGAAAAGAAAATATTTTGATAGAAATCTGTTCGTTGAAGGTTTATCTCAAATTAAAATGGCCGGGACTATACTATTTATAATATCGTTTTTAGGTTCACTCCTTGTTCCGTTTTCAAGGTGGTTTAAAATAATCGAGTATCAGCGTCAGGGCATATCTGTTACGAATTTATTAAGGCCTGTAAGAATTACTGAAATTGCTCCGATTATAATTCCATTTATTTATGTTGCACCTTTCATCTTTTGTTTTATTTTATTCGCATTTTTGAATAAAAGAAACTCATCGGATTTTTATCATTCGTTGTCGTGCAGACGAATTACAATATTTAATAGCTTTACTGCCTCTGCAATGCTATGGATAGCTGCAACAGTTATAATTTGTGTAAGTACATCCGGAATTGTATACCAACTTTTAGGAATCCATGTTTATTTTTCCTACATAATTTGGCTTATTGGCACATTTATCGCAGGAGCATTACTTGTTTTTTCCTGTATGCTTCTTGCTATGAGCGCTACAGGAACAACGTTTACCAACATCGTTCTGTTTGGCTTGATCTTCTTCCTACCCCGATTCATTTTCTTGATGTTTGGCAAAGCGCTCACAAGTGCTGTAAATATTCTAATTATCAAGGATACAAACATTGTCAACTATAGTAATAACATCCCTATTAAATTCATATTTCGTTTCATCTTGAATGATAATAGTACAAATTCAAATCAGTTATATAGTTCTTTATCAGCAATCGTTTATACGCTAATCATCGCTGTAATCTATTTCTGCCTTGCGGGTATTATATTTAACAAGCGAAAATCAGAAGCTGCGGGGTCAAGCGCACCAAATTCAATTTTGCAGCATGTTTACCGCTGTGTCGTTACCCTTCCGGTT
>DATALE010000289.1:0-3550 GCA_036261235.1 Ruminiclostridium sp.
ATACGAGCTTTTTGCCGAAAGAGTAATCAGGCACTTTGAACTTGACGGATTTTTTGACAAAATTGCAGGTGCCCCAAAAGATATTGAGAAACCATGGCTCAAAAAAGATTCAATAAAAAGGGCGCTTGAAGGTTTCAGTGACGCAAACAGTAGCAACACGGTTATCATCGGCGACCGGAAGTTTGACGCCGAAGGCGCCAAAGAAGCTGGAATTGATTCAATCGGTGTGCTGTTCGGATATGGAAAGTCAGACGAACTTGAGGCAAGCAGTTTTAACATGATAGTTCCCGATGTTAAAACGCTCACCGACGTTTTATTAAAAGACAAATGAGGGTAGTCAGATGAAATATTGCCCGAGATGCGGAAGACAATGTGGGGATAATTACATATACTGCGATTTATGCGGTTTTGCATTTAACGGCGCTTACACTTCCGGTCAGTCATATTACAGGGCAAGTCCCGCAGCAATACCGCAAAGGCAATATAATTACCGGAATGTGCACAATTCAGATTATGAATCTCTTTCAATCTTAGCTTTTATTATTGGTTTATTTAGCATACCGCTTTCTTTTTGCTGCGGTGTCGGAACAATTACCGGAATAGTCTCAATTGTACTAGGCGGAATTTTATTGTCGAAAGTTAATTCAAAGACCGTATCTAAACTGACTTGTATTTTCGGTATATCAAGCCTTGTTTTTGGTATTGTTTCAGTAATGCTGAGTATTATATACTGGATATTTGTGATTGGATATATCAGATACTTTTTAAATAATCTTTCTGCATTAGGTACTTACAAACTTTTTTAAATTCTTTGGTGAATAATCTTTGCCCGTCGTATACGGCAGATAATTCTATGCAGCTAATTTGACATATATTGGAGGTATAATTGATGAAAATTTGTCCGAAGTGCGGCAAACAATGTGAAGACAATTTTTTGTTCTGTGATTCCTGCGGTTATTCTTTTGGCACAGCAAACGGGACAGCCGGGGCAGAGAGCACTGAAAGCAAAGAGCAGGCTTCGAATCCGGCACAGGAAATCAATTCGAATGCTGAAGCAGATTCTGTCCCGGACTCCGGGAGTAATGCTAATCCGGCGCCGGGCACTTTCAATAACAATAGCATAAGTCAAAATCCGATACAAAATCCTTGCAATAACGTAAACCAAAGTCCCGCACAGAACCCTTACAATAACATTAATCAAAATCCGATACAAAATCCTTATAACAACATTAATCAATATTCTGCACAGAACCCATATACCAATAATTACAATTCCGGCCGCGCTCAGGGCAATGTAAATAATAATTATAACGTAAACCAGCCTAACGGCCCGTACAATAATTATGCGCAAAACCCATATCAGGGCAATTATGTTCCAAATCAAAATCAATATCAGACGCGAACTGATTATGCCGTCGTTCAGGGGCCAAAAAATAATCCGTTTGCTATTGCTTCTTTAGTGCTCGGCATAATTGGCGTTTTGTTTGCCGCCTGCTGTTATACAGGCGTTATCCCGGCGGTACTTTCAATTGTGTTCGGCTGCATTTCACGCGGCAAAATCAAAGAGTCTTTCGGAACAGAAACAGGAAATGGATTTGCTCTTGCCGGGTTAATTCTCGGAATAGCTGCTTTGGTGATTGCAGTAATCTATTTGATAATAACAATAGTAACTACTGCATCGATTATTCCGAACTTTGACAATTTTTATGATTCAAACTATAATCTTTATAATACTTAAAATTGTGCATTACCCAATTAATATACATATAACGATGAAGGGGTTTTAAGAAATGAAACAGTGTCCAAAATGCAATTATGCCTGCGCTGATGAAGATGTTATCTGCAAAAACTGCGGATTTTTGTTTTCGGCCGAAAACAATAACGTAAATCCACAGCCACAGCCCGGGTTCAACAATCAGCCTCAGCAGGGTTTTAACGCCCAGCCTCAGCAGGGGTTCAACAGTCAGCCTCAGGGCTTTAACGCCCAGCCGCAAAACAATTTTGGCGGCAATCAAGCCTACACAGAGCCTAAAACAAATGGAATGGCGACAGCTTCTCTTGTAGTAGGTATCATCAGTGTAGTAACATCTTGCTGCTTTATCGGCGGTATCGGAGGTATTGTATCTCTTATTCTCGGTATCCTTGCAAAAAATAAAATCAAAAGCTCGGGCGGTGCAGAAAAAGGTGACGGATTCGCGCTGGCGGGTATTATTCTTTCAATCGTAGCGATTTTATTTACAATTTATATGATTATAAGTATAGCCGCAGCAGGACCGGAATTCTGGACACAATTCAATGATGGATTCCAGCAAGGACTGCACCGATATAAATAAAAACTTATGTTACTTAATAACCGCTGCTTTACCCAAAAAAATGATGAGCGCATTATAAACTTCACATTTTTTCTTTTATGTATATTTCCAATAATTATTTCAGCATTATTATCGACAGACGGTGTCAGCAACACTCTTCATGTTTTCGGAATGTCTGTTCCAATCAGAGGCTTTTGCATATTTCATTATTTCACAGGATACAGATGCCCGGTATGCGGAATGACGCGCTGCTTTACTTATTTGTCGCATGGGAATTTCGCCGCCGCATGGCGCATTTGCCCTGCAGGTATCTCCGTTTATTTTCTGTGTGTATTTGAAACAGTCTACAGGTTTGCGCGGCTGATGTTACGCAATTTGAGGTCCTATCGCTGCCTGAGAATCATTGAAGCCGCGATTGTGATTTTCACCTGTGCCGTAGTTGTACTGGCATTTGTAATCCAGTTTTTCTGAAACATGGGCTGTTGCGATACAGTTCAGAATCAATAAAGTTGAGGCAGCCATTTATAAGTGTGGCTGCCTCATTTTTTCAATATTCAGGTATTTGTTATACCAATTCCAAATAAACTAAAGGCAGGAATTCACGTAAAAATCGTAAATCAATGATTTTGACTCAAATTCTTTGGAGACTTTTAATTTGGAATAAGTATTAAATAAACAAGCTGCTGGATTTTTTATAACTGATCTAATCCACCGTTTTTTTCCTGCCGCTGTTTTTAAGCTTTGCCGTTTTGGTTTTCCGTAAGTGGCCGTTTGCGCTGTGAAGCATAAAGAATATCTTACAGCAGTCGTCAAAACCATGTCTGTAAAAATACTCCGCGTCTGTGTTATAAAGCGATAACAGGCTGTCGGTGTACCTGTTGAGCAGATCAGCGTTCTGTTTGCCGATAAGCTCCATAATTTTTTTATACAAACTGTCGATTTGAATAATTTTTTTCTCGCCGTTATCGGAATCAATATAATACTTTTCGTATTTCAACGATCGAATATTACAGAAATTCTGCACAGCATTTTGTAAATCTTCCTCAAGCTCCAGCATTCCGAACACCTCTCAATTTCAAAAATAGGGCAAAAGGCCCAAATAAAGCGGGAAGCGCAAGACAGACAGAATCCTACGCTCCCCGCTATAAAAACGGAAATGCTGGCTTTTTTGCAACAAACGGCCACTGACAGCGGCGGCTCTCAACCGGAGAAGAATCGCCGCAGTCGCAATAAGTTCG
>DATALE010000291.1:0-4337 GCA_036261235.1 Ruminiclostridium sp.
CGACATAACAATGCTTCGACAAGAGCGCGAAAAGTATCGAGCCTTCGAACATTTTACAAGTATACCTGTGCAATGAGTGTGAGAATCAGATAGAGAAATATTTAAATGGTAAACAAAAAAATTTCAATTTGCCAATTAAGCTTTTTGCAACAACATTTCAGCTAAAGGTTTATGAAGCGCTTATCAAAATTCCTTATGGCAATACTGTAAGCTATGGCGAACTTGCACATTTATCCGGGCGGCCTGGTGGAGCAAGGGCAGTCGGCGGAGCACTAAAAAGCAACCCGATTCCTGTTATAGTACCATGTCACAGGGTAATTTGCTCTGACGGCACGCTGGGTGGGTTCTGCGGCGACTTCAAAATGACGGATTTAAAAAACAGTTTGCTTAAGACTGAGGGCATTACAGCAATTTCAAAAAAGAACTGGAGGAATGAAATCTGATTTTCTTGTTTTCAACAGTAAAATCAGATAAAGCAACAGTCATGATCTTTTTTGAAATAGCTATAGTATTACTCCATCAAAACGAAATTCATAGCATTCAGTGTCTCCTGATTAATATTATCTGAGACAGTCAGTCCGTTATCACGCTGGAATTTATGTACTGCAACTTTCATTGTCTCGGTATTGTACTTGCCGTTGCAGCTTCCTTTATAATATCCGAGTTCATTCAGCCTCAACTGTACAACCTGAACATCCCGTCCATACATGTATGGTTCAATAATTCGGTTTCCTTGACCGAACGCGCCATAGCATCCTCCACTTATGCAAACAGGGGTACCGACCGAAACAAGGCTGTAAAGTTCTTTAATATCTTTATTATACATTCGAAAGCATCCGTGCGAAGCTTCAGTCCCGATAGTTTCGGGAAATATTGTGCCGTGAATTCCGAATTTTCCCCACGGGCAGTTAATACCAAGCCAATATCCTCCGAAACCTTCACCCCATTTTGATTTTCCGGTTATTTTGAAACTGCCGATTGGGGAAGGGGTAGACGATTTACCAATCGCACAGGGATATTTTTTAACTAATTTACCGCTGTCTAATAGATAAAGATTTTTTTCTTCGAGATCTATAAGAATTGAGTAATTCTTTTTTGGAACAGGTATTTTTGTATTTGATACAAAATATAGGGAGACTGTGTGCGTAGTAAGAATAACAACGGAGGATATAAGTGCAACCACTATTATATAAAAAAAGTTGTTATTACTTTTCCGCATAATTTTCCCCCTTGTCTCATTTGTATTAATAATTAATATGAATCTGGGGTAGTATTTAAAACACATATTTGATTTTGGTTCCGTTGCCTTAAATTGCTGTTTGTAATATAATTGTATGGGTTAAAGAAACTTGTAATTTATGAACTTTTCTTCAAAATAAAAAAAGAATATCAGGAGTTAAAAAATGCAAAAGAAAACCACATTAAAATTATCGCTGTATGTATTCGGACTTTCACTTGTCAGCATTGTAATTTCGTTCACAGTAATAATCGCAGCTGTCGGGTTAGGGTCATACAGTTCAACTTCATCATCAACTTCTAAGGCTTCATCATCAACTTCCAAGGCTTCATCATCAACTTCCAAGGCTTCATCGTCACATACTTTAACATCTGAAAAAGCGGCGTCTTCTTCATCATCTTCAGCAAAATCATCGTCCGCTTCGTCTGCCGCAAGAAAGAAAACAACAGATATCAATAAGTCTTTAAACAAAATCGGATTGCTGTCTTCTGGAGAAGGACGGGCTTTACTCGGTGTCCTGTGTATACTTTTATCAGGTATCCCTATATACAGCGCCGCGTGGAGAGAGGGAAGAAGGGATCCTAACCGGGTTAATTATGGCCATATGAAAAAATTTATGCAGAAAGGTCTGATTGCGGGACTGATTGCAACAGTTCCAAACGCTATTTTAACAATACTTTTTATCGTAACACACGGCTCTATTTCCAGGAGTTTATTCGGTTCGGTAATCAATGTTATATACCGGATTGTAAATATCCAATTAGTTGTTTTCGGTGATAGATATCTTAACATACCCATAATTTGCATTGCTTTTCTTCTTATTGTCCCGATTATATCTTGTGTGGGATATCTTGCCGGATGGCATAATATTGCTTTGATTCGCAGAATTATTTACAAAAAAAATAAAACTTAAAAGTACAACCGTTATACTTTGACCACCTTCTGCATAATGTTTTCGAGGGGTGGTCTTTTGAAAATAAGAATTGTAAAAACGCCGATTAAACTGGCAAGGTTTAAGGCAGTACTTTTCATCGCTTTGTGCAGTGTTTTTCTTGTAATAACGGCGTTTTTTTCCATAAAGCATATTCAGAATGTTTTAGCGGCAAACTACAATTCAAAGGATAAAGAAAAGATAATTATTATCGACCCGGGGCACGGAGGGGTTGACGGCGGTGCCGTAGGCTATAACAATATAGTTGAGAAAAATATTAATCTTGCTATTTCTTTGAAACTGCGTTCTTTATTTGAAGCATCTGGTTATAAAGTCGTAATGACAAGGGAAGACGACAGATCAATCCATGACGAGGGCAGCGACACAATAAGAGAAAAAAAGGTTACTGATATACACAACAGATCAGCCATACTTGAAAAGTATCCGAGCGCCATATTTATCAGTATCCACCAGAATAAGTTTGAGCAATCGCAGTACAGCGGAACGCAGGTCTTTTATTCAAAAAATAATGACGACGGCAAGCTTTTGGCGTCACTTATCCAAAATAGTGCTAAAGAACAGCTGCAGCCGGAAAATGATCGCGTAATAAAACCCGCGGGCAAAGACTTATATATTCTTTATCATGCAAAGCTCCCCGCTGTTATGGTTGAATGCGGATTTCTCTCAAATCCACGCGAAGCAACTCTATTAAATACGGATGAATATCAGTCTAAAATGGCTTTCTCAATTTATTGCGGTACGCTGGATTATTATACATAAATCGAAACGGAAGTGTAATTGATGGCGAATAAAATAAAGACTGTCTATATATGCTCTCAATGCGGTTATCAGTCTCCAAAATGGGCAGGCAAATGTCCTGAATGCGGTGAATGGAATTCGATGACCGAGGAAATTGTTCAGCCTGAAGCAGCAGCTAAAAAAAGCATTGCGTCAAAAGGCATAATGGGCAGACCGGTTACGCTTAATTCGCTTATATATGAAGATGAAGAACGAATATCATCGGGAATTAAAGAATTGGACCGAGTTCTCGGCGGAGGAATAGTAAAGGGTTCCTTGATTTTAATAAGCGGCGACCCGGGTATTGGCAAATCCACATTGCTGCTCCAGATATGCAGGTATCTGAGTGAGGATAAAAGGGTACTTTACATTACCGGAGAAGAGTCGGTACGACAGATAAAACTCAGGGCAGAGCGGCTTGAAGTTGCTAATTCAAATCTGCTTTTGCTTGCTGAAACCGATATTGACATTGTTACAAATACAATTATCGACCAGAAGCCCGATATCGCAGTAGTTGATTCGATTCAGACAATGAACAAGAGTGAAATGGCTTCATCATCGGGCAGCGTCAGCCAGGTCAGGGAATGTACACAGGAGCTTATGTCCGTTACAAAGGCGGGAGAGACGGCTCTTTTCATTGTAGGACATGTAAATAAAGAAGGGGCTGTCGCTGGTCCTAAGGTTCTTGAACATATAGTGGACACAGTACTGTATTTTGAAGGTGAGCGTAATCTTCCGTTCCGAATATTAAGGGCGGCAAAAAACAGGTTTGGCTCCACAAATGAGATTGGCGTGTTCGAAATGGTCGATGACGGACTTCATGAAGTGGAGAACCCGTCTATGTCACTTTTGTCCGGAAGGCCTCTTAACGTATCCGGCACATGTGTAGCATGTATTATGGAGGGTTCAAGACCTGTTTTGGCTGAGGTGCAGGCACTAGTATCCACCACTGGTTTTGGCACGCCCAGAAGAATGTCGGCGGGATTTGATTATAATAGAATGGCTGTTCTTCTTGCTGTATTGGAAAAAAGGGCAGGATACTATTTTTCAAATCTGGACGCATACATAAATGTAGTCGGAGGGCTAAGACTTGACGAACCGGCAGCAGACCTCGCGGTTGCATTATCGCTTGTTTCAAGTTTAAAAGATAAGCCGCTTGACCCGGACACTGTTGCTTTTGGTGAAGTAGGGCTTGCCGGCGAATTAAGAGCTGCCAGCCGTGCCGACGCCCGTATTGCTGAAGTGTCAAGGCTGGGATTTAAACGTGTGATACTGCCATATCAGAATCTAAGGACACTGCGGGGAAAAGACTACGGAATTGAAATTGTAGGTGCAAAGAGTATAAGACAGGCATATGACGCAATAACGAAA
>DATALE010000296.1:0-6888 GCA_036261235.1 Ruminiclostridium sp.
CGGCAAGCTTTTTAGTTGTTCTCATTGTATATCTGCCGGCGTTATTTGATAAATCGTTTTCAAAATTTATTAGTTATGAAACTGACAACACTGAGGCGGCCTGAAAAGCAGAAGTAAAAAAAGCAGCCCTGATTTAAACGCTTTTATCTCCGTTTAAATCAGGGCTGCTTTTTCTAAAACCGAAGCTCGCAGTTCTAAACATTCGGTGACGCCGTGCTTAGAATAAGTATAGCCAATGTAGTTATTTAAAAGGGGGCATTTTTTTTGGAACCAGATATAATTTTCCCAAAAGCCATTAAAATTTGTCATATACCGCTTTAAGGTGCTTTCCTGTTATCCTCGGTCTCTCCGGTTTCTGGGGTTTGTGTCGGATCCGAATTATTCCCGGAAAAATCTATGCCGTTTTTGATGTCATTATGTTTCCTGCAAACGGAGATTACGAGAATACATATTACAGCAATGAGCCCGATTGCGCCAAGCATAAAAAGCCAGCCTGTTGATGAACCGAAAGCCGCGTAAATAACCGCGGAAATTCCTAAAATTGCGCTGACGGTATAAAGCAGGCCGACTGCCTGTTTCTGGTCAAGCCCCATGTCGATAAGTTTGTGGTGTATATGGGAGCGGTCCGCGGTGAATGGGGATTTATGTTCCATAAGACGGCGAACCACAGCAACTATTGTATCAAGTATCGGAAGCCCGAGAACCAATATCGGGACTGCAAAAGAGACGGCGGCATAAGCCTTGAATAAGCCCTGAAGGGATATTACGGCGAGAGTGTAACCGAGAAACGTTGCGCCGGTGTCACCCAAAAACACTTTTGCCGGATTCCTGTTATATGGAAGCATACCGAGACAGCCGCCGGCAAGCGCCGCGGTCAAGATTGCAACGCTGTATTCGTCCGAAGAGGTATTCATTTTGATAACAGCAACAATAAGCATTGAAATCGACGCGATTGTTGCTGTTCCGGTTGCAAGCCCGTCCAGCCCGTCAATAAGATTTACTGCGTTCGTTATTCCCACAATCCACAATATAGTTATTGGAATAGCGAAAATTCCGAAATTCAGTCGATGGATTCCGAAAATATTAAAACCGGATATTGAACTGATTACAATACTTTTGTTGACCAGTATGGGCAAAGCGGCGGCGATACACTGGACAAAAAACTTAGGCCATGCGGGAAGAGGTCTGCGGTCGTCAATGATGCCCAAAAGCGCGATAATGAGCGCCCCGGGCAAAATTTCTTTGAGGAGCCCGTGATACCTCATCATGACGGTGGATGTAACAAGAAAAGCCGCCATTATTGCCAGCCCGCCCAAAAGCGGAATCGGACGGTTATGCATGCGTCTGTTATCCTTCGGGACGTCCACTGCGTCAATTTTCCGGGCAAATTTTATTGCGTACGGCGTTGAGATATAAGCTATTATTACAGAAAGAATAAGTGCAGCCAAAATGATAATTGACTGCTTTACGCTGTAGCTGAGATCAGTAAAAGCAATGAACATCGAATATCACCTTTGGGGAAGAGCCGCCAGATATGATTTCTTAGAAACCGGCAGCGGATTCCCGTAATTTAAAATTCCCTTTTTACAAAACCGATTTTTTTATAAACCTTGCTCAAAGTTTTATTTGACAGATAGAGCGCTTTTTCAGCACTCTCCTTGTAGACCGCAGCAAGATAATCTTTATTTTTCATATATTCGTCGTATTTCTGCTGAACCGGCTTTAACAGTTCGACTACCGACTCGCCGACTGCGGTTTTAAAGTCGCCGTATCCGCGTCCTTCAAACTCTGATTCAATCTGATCAAAAGTTTTGCCGGTTGCGGCGTTATATATACTCATCAGATTATTGATTCCATCTTTGCCTTCACGGTAGGATACGACAGCCTCGGAATCGGTAACAGCTCTCTTGAATTTGCGCATTATATCCTCAGGACGGTCAAGAACCGAAATGAAACCGTTTATGTTTTCATCGGATTTTGACATCTTTTTTGTCGGGTCCTGAAGGGACATAACGCGTGCGCCGACTTTTGGTATAAGCGGTTCGGGCACTTTAAATGTTTCACCGTAAACTCCGTTAAAACGCTGAGCGAGGTCTCGGGCAAGCTCAAGGTGCTGTTTCTGATCGGCTCCGACAGGTACGGCGTCTGTCTGATAAAGAAGGATGTCAGCCGCCATCAGGGTGGGGTAGGTGAACAGTCCGGCATTTACGTTGTCGGCGTGGCTGGCGGATTTTTCCTTGAACTGGGTCATGCGTGAAAGAACGCCGAACTGCATGTTGCAGTTTAGAATCCATGCAAGCTGTGCGTGGGTCGGGACATGACTTTGTATAAAGAGCAGGCTTTTTTTCGGGTCGATCCCGCATGCAAGGAGCAGGGACATAAGTTCGAGTGTCCTGCGGCGCAGGGATGCTGGATCTTGTTTAACAGTAATGGCATGCATGTCAACGACCGAATAAACGCAGTTATAATCATCCTGATATTCTTTCCAGCGGCTAAGAGCGCCGAGGTAGTTGCCGAGAGTTGGTATCCCGGACGGCTGAATACCGCTGAATATGGTTTTTTTCTGTTGAATATCTTCCATTAAAAATTCACAACCTTACAATCTAATTCGCCTTATAAAGTGATTTATTTAAAATCGTCAAGAACTTTTCCAAGAATTTCGCAGCCTTTGACTATCTGTTCGTCAGACGGCGTTGAATAATTGAGCCTTATCGAGTTACAGTAATCGTCAGGAGAAGCGCAGAAAGCTATGCCCGGAACGACGGCAACCTTTTTTTCAGAGGCTTTTTTGCAGAAGTCAAGCATTTTTACATTGTCGGGAAGAGTACACCAGAGGAACAATCCTCCCTGCGGGTGGGTGATTTCGGCCCTGCCGCCAAGGGCTTTTTCAAGACTTTCTATCATAATGTTTGCCTTGCGGCGATAAAGAGCGCGGATTTTTTCAATATGCGCGTCCATTCCGTATTGGGTCATGAAACGGTAAGCGACCATCTGGAAGAACAGGTTTGTGTGAACATCTGAAACCTGTTTTGCAACGACCATTTTCTGAATGATATCGTCAGGCGCCAGAACATAACCGACACGGATTCCCGCTGACAGTATTTTGGAGAAAGAACCGCAGTAAATGACAAGCCCTTCTGTGTCAATTGATTTGATAGTCGGGACTTCTTCACCCTCAAAGCGAAGGTCACCATATGGGTTATCTTCTATAATTATTACACCGTATTTTTTTGCGAGTTCATAGACGGCTTTTCGTTTTTCAAATGTTGTTGTAATACCCATCGGGTTTTGGAATGTCGGAATAAGGTAAAGTATTTTTACGTTTTTTTCTGTTTTGAGCGCGGCTTCAAGTTTTTCAATATTTATGCCGTCTTTTTCGAGCTCAACGCCCTTGAGGTTCACGTTATAAGAACGGAAAGCGTTTTCAGCACCGATGAAGCTCGGATTTTCACAAAGCACTGTGTCGCCCTCGTTGCAAAGGACCTTGCATGCGAGTTCAATGCCCTGCTGCCCGCCGGATACGATAATTAAATTGTCAAAATTCCTCCCGGACGAGAACCTTTTTTTCATGCGCTGAGAGAGCGCGTCCCTGAGGGGGGTATAGCCTTCGGATATACCGTATTGAAGAGCGCTCGCAGCGTCTTTTTCGAAAATCCCGTCAGCGATTTCTTTCATTATCGGAACAGGAAAGGATTCAGGCGACGGATTTCCCGCTGAAAAGGGAATTGTGTCGGAGCCCGATGTATTTTTCAAGATTTCTCTTATGAGCGATGGCTTGAGCGAAGATATTCTGTCAGAAAACTTATAGTTCATCTAATCAAATCCTTTTTTGAAGTTATTACTCTATAATATAAGGAAATTATTAAACTTTATTTTATCACAACGTTCCTGCCTTGACAATAACACATTGGGAAATGTATTATATAAAGTGGGCTGGGGCATGTTTAAAAAAAGAAAAGTCATCAAAAATTAAATTCTTAGCTTAAAACTGAGATTTTTAAGGAAAATGAATTTTGACGATTATAAAATCACATTTCAGACAAGGCTCAAGACTTTGCCATAAATGCTTTTCTGAACTTTTTTGGACAACCCCTTAAAATAACCTAATTAATAAAAATATTCCGAACTGATGTTTTGAAATTTTTTGAAAAATTTTTCGGAGGGAAAATAATGTTTAACAAAGACGAGGTGCGAACAAGATTTGCGCCCAGCCCGACAGGCTATATGCATGTAGGGAATCTGCGAACTGCTCTTTACGCGTATCTTCTAACAAAATCAAAAGGCGGAAAGTTCATTTTGCGTATTGAAGATACAGATCAGGAGAGGTATGTTGAAGGCGCAGTTGATGTAATTTACAAAACGCTCAGAGATACAGGACTTTTATGGGATGAGGGCCCTGACGTCGGAGGCCTTGTCGGCCCATATATCCAGAGTGAAAGACGGGGTATCTACAAAAAATACGCCGAGGAGCTTGTTGAACGCGGTGGTGCGTATTACTGCTTCTGCACAAAGGAACGCCTTGACGAAATGCGGCGTATTCACGAGGCTTCAGGTATGGCCAATAAATACGACGGGCACTGCCGCCGCCTTTCAAAAGAAGAAGTTAACGAGCTGCTCGCAAAGGGTGTTCCGTATGTTATCCGCCAGAAAATACCCGAAAGCGGGGAGACAACTTTCCATGATGAGGTCTTCGGCGATATAACCGCGCCGAACGATACGCTTGACGACAATGTCCTTCTCAAAACCGACGGACTGCCGACATATAACTTTGCAAATGTTGTAGACGACCACCTTATGGGTATCACGCACGTTATCCGCGGCATTGAGTACCTTTCATCGACGCCAAAGTATAACCTTTTGTATGAGGCTTTCGGTTGGGAAATTCCGACTTATATTCACTGCCCGCCGGTCATGAAGGACGCGACCCAAAAGCTCTCAAAGCGCAACGGCGACGCGTCATATGAGGATCTTGTGAACAAAGGCTATATGACGGAGGCCGTCCTCAACTATATAGCCCTGCTCGGCTGGAGCCCCGGGGGTGAACGTGAGATTTATACACTGCCTGAAATGGTAAAAGCGTTTGACGTTTCGGGTATCTCGAAATCTCCTGCGATTTTTGACAACAGCAAGCTCGATTGGATCAACGGGGAATATATCCGCGCGATGAGCGCTGAAAAATTCCATGAAACCGCGCTCCCGTGGATTAAAAAGGGAGTAAAAACCGAAACTGATACAAGGCTTATCGCGGAAGTCCTCCAGCCGCGTTGCATAAAGCTTTCCGATATTCCGGAGCAGCTCGACTTTATTGACGCGCTTCCTGAATATTCAATCGATCTTTATGTAAGCAAAAAAATGAAAACAAACCCTGAAAACTCGCTGTCATCTTTAAAAGAAGTAAAGCCAATTCTTGACAATCTTACCGATTGGACACGGGAGAATATTCATGAGGCTCTGTTCGGTCTGGCGGCGAAACTTGAAGTCAAAAACGGTATAGTGCTTTGGCCGGCTCGCGTTGCGTTATCCGGCAAACAGTTCACCCCGGGCGGAGCGGTTGAAATTGCAGTTATGCTCGGCAAAGACGAATCGCTTTCGAGAATCGGAAAGGGAATTGAACTTTTAGAAAAAGCACAGTAACTTTTATTTTTAGGCCGCGGGTTTTTTAATAAGCCGCGGCTTTTTGGTGCTACAGTCGGAAGAAAAATTGTCGATGTTTGCCGAACTACATTCAGTAACTGTTTTATTAAATCATAATAAAAATTTTTAACTAAAGAAGATGTAATAAAGCAGTGACAGTTAAAGGAAGTAATGTTATGAAGAGGATAATAAAAAGGATCAGAACATATTATAAACAAACTCCTTTTGTAGAAAAAATTAATCTCATTTTTGCGTTTTTTCTTATTTGTGCTGTAGTTATTGCTTTTTTAATCAGTATTTATAGTAAGATTGACGCCCATCCTGATGAAATTGAAGCATGGATGGATGTTTCATATTTCAAAACGCACTGGATATTGCCTGATATTCGTAGTAAAGGAGTATTTTTTTGTGTTTATGGGTCTACCCGTATGGCTGAGTTAACTTTGTATTATTTCCTAGCCGGCAAAATGTTGGCATTATTTTCTCTGATATATTCATACACTGTGGAATTCAGGATATTTAATGTTGTTCTTTTTGCAGCCATAGTTGGGATCACAATTAAAAATCACAAAAATAGTAAAGGCCTTATTTTTCTGCTGTCATTAACTCCACAGCTTTGGTATATATTTTCTTATGGGACTTCTGATTCTTTTGACTTTTTTATTTCTTTTCTGATCCTTTATCAGCTAATAAACACAAACAGCATGCTGAATAAATTTCTGTATTCATCAACTACCAAGAAGAGTTTTATTTACCTTTTTTGTGTCTCATTGATTTTTGCACTGCAGCTTATGTCAAAACCAAATTTCTTTACGGTTCTTATTACGGCTTTTTTTATCCTGTTGGGCAGATTGCTTTCAGTTAAAAAGGAGCATAGAAAACTATTTTTTATAAAATGTATTACGCTGCTTATGTGTACACTTGTGCTTTTCGGGATAAGAGAATCAGTTGATTTTGCTTATTATGGATTTGATAAAACAAAAATCGTTACAGAAATGAAGGAACAGAAGGCGGGCCCCGAATTCAAACCTTCAACACCTGCAGACAAAAAGTTTTCGACAATGCAGCTACATGACAGAAATGTAGGGCTGCATGAGATATTCTTTGAACGTCAATTCATTCAAAAATCGTTTTTATCATTTATCGGCAGCTATGGATACATGCAGAGGATTTTACGCTTTTTTTGCAGGTTTACTTCTGGCGACCTATCTGCAAAATAGAAAAATAAAAATACAAGAATTATTAATATCAGCA
>DATALE010000302.1:0-2590 GCA_036261235.1 Ruminiclostridium sp.
TCTAGGCAAGGATTTGGATACGTTTTGGAGTTCACTTGTTGCCGGTCATAACGGAATAAAACGGCTGCCGGATAATGTCAGCGAGGCTTTTTCGAATAACATTTACATAGCAGGTCAAGCGGTAGATTTCAGCCTTGATGAATTCAATTTAAACAGAAAAGTTAAAAGGGATATTTGCAATTCAGAATTGCTGACGAGAATGGTCGTATATACAGGATTATCGGCGCTCATTGACGCAGGAATTGAATATCCCAATGAAACCGCTGATATCGGAAGCTTTTTAGGAACAGGCACCGCTTTGGCCTACAGGTTTGATAATGAGAAATTTGTTGACAGAAATCCAAAGTGGTTTTTCGAAACGTATCCAAATATTCATTTGAGTCATCTGTGCAAGGCGGCATCACTGAAAGGATATGGCAGTACAATTGTGTCTGCCTGTGCCGGAGCAAATTTAGCTATAGGACAGGCCTTTAAGATGATTCAGAATGGGCAGATTGAAATTGCTCTTGCCGGGGGTGCTGACGATAAATTACAGCCTCCGTTCTTTTCAGGATTCAGCAGGCTTAACATGTGTACTGCTTCATCAGACCCCGAAACTGCAATGAGGCCATTTGACAAAGATCGGAACGGCTTTGTTATCGGACAGGGTGCATGTATGATGGTTCTTGAGTCATTTGAGCATGCACAAAAAAGAGGAGCTCAGCCTATGGCAAGGCTGGTTGGACACGGCGGCTCCATGAATGCCGGCAGCATTGCCGACGCATCGCATGAGGGCATTGTTAATTCAATGAAAATGGCTCTGTCAGACGCAAAACTATCAGAAAATGACATTGATTATATTAATGCACATGGCAGTTCTACTATATCCAATGATAACGAAGAGAGTATTGCTGTCAAAGAAATGTTTGGCAAGAGAGCATATAAAATACCAATTAACAGTACAAAATCTATGATAGGTCATACATTTGCAGCCTGCGGTGCCATTGAAGCAGCTGTTTGTGTAAAAAGCCTGCAGGAACAAACTGTACACGTTACAAGAAATTTTAAGCAGTCTGATTTATTCTGTGATTTGGATTATGTCAGTGAAAACTCCCGTAAAGCGAAAATCAATTATTGCATGAGCAATACAAGCGGAATCGGCGGATACAATTCAACTTTGATTTTTGGTTTGCCATAAGATTTCGGTCAAACTGTCAAAATTCGTTTTTCGGGAAGGAGGAAATTCTCAATGAATTGTAAAGTAGCTGTAACTGGAATCGGTGTATTGTCACCTTTAGGAATAGAATTGAAGGATCATGTCAGAGCCTTGGAATCAGGACAGTGCGGAACAAATTTTAAAACCGGTTTTCGGGCACTTTTCCCCGAATGCTGTGGGAAAATTCCCGACTTTGCGGTAAAAGATTATATTGAAAACAGAAAGATAGTTAAAATAATGAGCAGAAAGGCGGTTTTAGGGTACGTTGCCGCTGAACTTTCCGTAAGAGATTCCGGAATTCAAAATCAAGATATAATATCGGATGAAGAAAACGCTATTATATTTGGGAACGGCCGTTCAGAGGGCATTACAAATATAAAAGACGCTATAATCCCGAGCATAACTTCTGAAGGCAATATTGATTATGATTATTTAGGGAGAAAAGGCTACAGAATGATTCCGCCTTTGTGGATTGTTCAAAGGCTTCCTAATACAGCCGCGGGACAGATATCCATACGCCATTCGCTTAAAGGGCTTAACTATACTGTTGTTGATGAATCAGCAGCAGGGGCTGTTTCCATAGGCGAAGCGTTTATATGCGTAAAAGACGGAAGATCAAAAAGAGCTTTTTGCGGCGCCTCAGAAGGAGAAATATTTCCTGATTATTTCTGGAGAATGAAAAAGTTCGGAATTGCTTCTGATTCTGAAAACGCTTCAAAAGCATTTGATATTAACAGTGACGGTGTGACCTTAAGCGAAGGCAGCGCAACGCTGATTCTGGAAGATGAAAACAGCGTAATATCGCGTAACGGGAAAATTCATGGAAGAATTTTAAGTTACACCAATTATTACATACCAGGTTTTAAAACCGACAGTACAAGGCAAATTTCTTTAAATTATATAAAAAGTATGAAAAAAGCTGTTGAAGACGCCGGTATAAATATTAACGATTTAAACTTTGTTCAGGCGAGTGCCTGCGGGATTGAAAAGATTGACCGTGCAGAGGCACTGGCTGTTAAAGAGCTTTTCGGGAAAAAGGTCCCTGTGACGTCGTCCAATTCTTCTACCGGCTATCCGCTTGCGGCATCCGGCCCGATTTCAATCTCTTATGCGCTGTTGCAAATGGAGAATGGTTTTATCGCCCCGATTACGCGGACCGAAAATTTTTATGATGATAATGAAATAAATTATATCACGGGCAGCCCTGTATATCAGGATATGAAATATTGCCTTGTAAACTGCTTTGATTATAGCGGTGGAGTAAGCAGTTTTGTTTTGGAAAGAGGGAAAATTGACAATGCATAGGGTTGTTGTTACCGGCGTAGGCGCGGTTTCTCCATTCGGTGCCGGAGTCGATGTGCTGTGGAAGTCCTTGCTTAAAGGCAAAAACGGTAT
>DATALE010000305.1:0-2556 GCA_036261235.1 Ruminiclostridium sp.
GGAAACTCAATCTCTGACATTCAGATATCTGGAAGCAGTAGGGAAAGCGGGTGCCGAATATAAGGCGGCTGGCATAATCAATGCGGATACG
This sequence comes from Ruminiclostridium sp., assembly GCA_036261235.1. Taxonomy (GTDB): domain Bacteria; phylum Bacillota; class Clostridia; order Oscillospirales; family Ethanoligenentaceae; genus Ruminiclostridium_D. The sequence continues at coordinate 92 of DATALE010000305.1, forward strand.
CAAGCGGTGCTGGATGCCCCCAAGATCCCCCGCGAAGCGTACATTCAAAATACCAACGCTGCATTTGCTCAGATGAAGAAATGCAGTGAAAGTGTACTTGAAGATCGTCAATTTTGAAACAGTTTATTGCCAATTCATTGTAAAGCAACATTGCGAAGTTCTTTTAATAGCCAATTCTACTGCCACAGGCGGTGGAATTGTAACAACTGAAGTTTAAGTATTAAGACAATTAAGCCAAATTTAATAGAGAAATGTCAAGGGCAAACTTGCCAAAAGGTAAGGACGCAAAGCTGAGGGTCTAAGGTGCGAACGCATTATGACAGCCTGGTTGCCATAATATTTGCGTATGGAACCTGCCCTTTTGTGGCAGGCTTTTTTTCATAGAACAATCAAAAAAGGCGATACCTGCCCAACAAGAAAACGTAGGATTGGCGGGGCTCTCTTCATCTCACTTGATCCGCGATTATCGCATTGGCCTTAACCATAAACTATTCTCACATAAGGTTATTAAATATCGTTGATATAAAAAATTTATTGAGGTAAAGTTTACAAAAGAGGACATCAAAAGCGAGGATTAAATTTACCCATCGTAGTATGATTTTTACAAGGAGGGAAGATGTAAAGAAATGGAATGGTTGAAGAATCTGAGCAAAGCCATTGAATACATTGAAAAGAACCTAGCCGGTGAGATTTCTTATGAAGAAGCTGCTAAAATCGCATGTTGTTCCACCTGCTATTTTCAGCGGATGTTTTCCTACGTGGCTGGTATTCCATTATCTGAATATATCCGGCGGCGGAGAATGACGCAGGCGGCATTTGAGTTGCAAACAACAGATAGCAAAGTCCTTGATGTGGCACTCAAATACGGCTATACTTCCCCGACATCCTTCAACCGGGCATTTCAAAGCGTGCATGGAATTTCCCCAATCTCTGCAAAAGCGCAGGGAAGCGTATTGAATGCATACCCGCCTATTCGGTTTTCAATCAAAATTACGGGAGGTAATGTTATGCCCTATCGGGTCCAAGAAAAAGAAGCCATGCGCATTGTAGGTATCCGTATTCCTCTGACATTGGATATGGAAGAAAACAAAAAGAACGTCCCGCCTTTCTGGGAAAAGACATTAAAAAGCAGCAAATTTCCTGAAATCTGCCATCTGTCAAACCAGTCGCCAAAAGGTGTGCTGGGAATTACCGCATGTCAAAGTCCCGATGAAATTTATTATTACATAGCGGCGGCAACCGATAAGCCTGTGCCAAAAGATATGTTTGAGTATGAAATTCCGGCGGCGACATGGGTGATTTTTGAGAGCGACGGGTATTTCAAAGAATCCATTCAAAGCATTTTCAGACGCTTTCTTACAGAGTGGCTTCCATTCTCAGGCTATACTTACGCAGAACTGCCGGATATTGAAGTTTATCCGATCAGCGAGGAAAGGCCGCGGGCAGGGCACTCTGAAGTTTGGATTGCGGTAAAAAAAGAAAAGGAGAATTGAGAAAATGGATTACCAGATTGAAATCAGAAATATTGAACCGGTTCGTGTTGCGTTCCTGCACTACAAAGGAATTGCGACCGAGGCAAATAAGTTTTTCCCCAATGTGTTCAAGTCGATTCAGGGAAAGTCAAACGGTGCACCGTTTTTCTGCTACTATGTGATGAACCCGGAAACAAAAATGAGCGAAATGGATTTATGCGTACCAACCGAAGAAACTCCCATTGATAATGGGATTGAAGTAAAGGAAGTACCTTCTTTCAAGGCTGTATGCACGACGCATACCGGCCCCTATGAAACCTTACCTCATGCTTATGAAGCGATCAGCCGATATGCCGCAGATCATAAGCTGCAATTACAGCCGCCGTTCCGTGAGGTTTACATCAAAGGCCCCGGAATGTTTTTGAAAGGGAACCCGAATAAGTACATTACAGAAATTCAGTTCCCTATCAGGGAGGATTAAGATGACCGCTATCAGTGTTAAAGATCTTGTAAAAAAGTATAAGAACGGGGTACAGGCGTTAGACGGTCTTACCCTGACTGTAGACGAGGGCGAAATTTTTTCTCTGCTGGGGCCAAACGGCGCAGGAAAATCGACCCTCATTAACGTGTTGACCACTTTTCTGCGCCCTACATCCGGCAGCGTGATTCTATTCGGAAAAGACGCCGCCCATGAAGCGGCTGCAATTCGCACACAGATTTCCTGTGTAGCACAGCGGACTTCCATTGATTCACACTTGTCTCTTACGGAAAACATGATGTTTCAAAGCAGGCTTTATCGGGTGCTGAAGCCGGAAGCGCAAAACCGCATGAAATCGTTAATTTCCTGCTTCGGTTTGGAACGATATCTGAAATATCCGGTTTCGTCTTATTCCGGCGGGGTTAAACGGCGGCTTGATATTGCGCTTAATATGATGTCAAAGCCAAAAATTTTGTTTCTGGACGAGCCAACTGTTGGCATGGATATTCAATCCC
>DATALE010000306.1:0-4734 GCA_036261235.1 Ruminiclostridium sp.
GGGATTATCAGAATTCCGTCAGGCTCTATCCGGCTCGATTTTTCTGTAATAATACGTGCGCCCTGCCTGCTGATTACCGTTCCGCCGTTTTCTGAAAAATAATGAAGATGGAATTCCTCGACAGAGCCGAATACCTCCACGGGTCCAAATACATCAAGAGTTTCAAAATCGGGAAATAATAAAATATTGACGTTCATAATATTTCCTCTTTGATTCATATTTAACTTATTATACTACTTATAACATCATAATAAAATCCGTCTGTCATCTCCGACTGTACGGGTTATTTTTTATCTTATAAAACGTTTAACATGAATTGTGCGGTGCTGCCATATATATTTTAAATAAGTAAATGCAATACTAATTGAAATAAGATTGATAAAGGAAAGCACTTATGAAAGAAATATTTTTGGTTAAACCGATATCTGATCTGATAAAAGAAACGCACAGCGAAAAATCATTGAAAAAGGTTCTTAGTGCCTTTGAACTGATTATGTTCGGAATTGGGGCTATCGTCGGTACCGGCATTTTTGTTATAACCGGAATTGCCGCGGCAAATTTCTCCGGCCCGGCTCTGTTTCTGTCTTTTGTGCTGGCTGGAATCGTATGTATCCTGGCAGCGCTGACCTATGCTGAGTTTGCCTCAATTGTGCCTGTATCGGGCAGTGCTTATACCTATTCCTATGTTTCCTTGGGCGAGATATGGGCATGGATTATCGGCTGGGACCTTATTCTCGAATACACCGTAGCCATCGGCTCAGTTGCGATTGGCTGGTCAGGCTATATCACCCAGCTTTTGAGCAACATCGGACTAGTACTGCCGCCGCAGCTTGTAAACCCACCATTGAGCGGCGGTATTGTGAACCTTCCGGCCATTATAATCATATTCCTTATCACTTGTTTTCTCATAGCGGGAGCGAGCCAAAGCGCAAAACTTAACAATATAATCGTCGCAATAAAGATCGGCGTAATCCTGCTTTTTATAATTCTTGCCGCCGGTCATATCAAACCTGTCAACTGGCATCCTTTTATGCCTTTTGGTTGGAATGGGGTTATACGCGGCGCGGCCTTTGTATTCTATGCTTTTCTTGGATTTGACGCGGTTTCCACAGCGGCTGAAGAAGTCAAAAATCCGCAAAGGGATTTACCAAAAGGCATCATAGGTTCACTCATTATTTGTACTGTTCTTTATATCATAGTTTCTGTAATCCTGACCGGCATTGTTCCATACTATAAATTTAAAGGTTCTTCCGCTCCTGTAGCGTTCGCTCTTGAGCAAATCGGAATCAACTGGGGCTCGGCTCTTATCTCTCTCGGCGCTGTATGCGGCATTACTTCCGTCCTGCTTGTAATGACATACGGTGGTACAAGAATCATATTTGCGATGGCAAGGGACGGGCTTCTGCCGGAACATTTGGGCCGGGTAAACGCTCGAACCAAGACTCCCATTCTAAGTACAATAATTGTCGGGGCAAGCACCGCTTTTATCGCCGGATTTTTCCCGATTGATATTGTATCGGAGCTTACAAATATCGGAACATTGATGGCGTTTGTAATTGTAGCAATCGGCATAATAGTGTTGCGCGAAAAAAAGCCGGATCTGGAGCGCAAGTTCAAGTGCCCGTGGGTTCCTTTTTTGCCTGTTATATCTGCGTTATCATGTATCTGGCTCGCGCTTCAGCTAAATAATGTAACTAAGCTTCGCTTTCTTATCTGGCTTGTAATCGGACTTATAATATATTTTGCTTACGGCAGAAAACACAGCATATTAAACCATACATCAGGCCGGGACGCAGGGCAAAGCTTATAAAACTTTGAGAGTAATCATGTACAATATTTCTGAAAATTGTAATTATCTTTTAAAGATATTGAATAATTGTATTATATAAATTATTATATATATTAGGAGATGTATTTATATTAACATTACTCGCCGAAAATATCAAAAAAGGAAAATGACATATGACAAAAAAGAATTATAGTTCTATTGACATTGCAAAGTTTTTATGCGCATTTTTAATTATTCCGATTCATGTATTTCCGTCGTTTGCATCAGAAAACGGGGTTTGCTTTTCATTTTTGAATATCATATGCAGATACGCGGTTCCCCTGTTTTTTGTTTTCTCCGGATTTTTTCTTGGAAGCAAAGACTTGAAAGACTATTCAAACATAAAGAAGTATATTAAAAGGATCGGAATCCTTTATCTTTGCTGGTCGCTGATATATATTCCTTTTGTTATACACGATTTCTTAATCGGGCAAACGGAAATCAACGCATATGTGGTTAGGGAAATTCAAAGTATTTTCTTTGCAGGTACATATTATCATCTATGGTTTTTCACAAGCCTTATTTATGCGGCGTTTCTTATTTTTATCCTTAATAAATCACTGCCGCCTAAAGTTGTCTGGATTATTCTCGGTATACTGTTTATTATCGGTGCGTTCGGCGACTCTTACTATTCACTAAGCCAGTATTTCCCCGCTGTCGGAAACGCGTACAATTCCTACCTTGGGACCTTTTTGTTTACCCGAAACGGCATATTCCTCACGCCGATATATTTATACGCAGGCATAAGGATAAGGCAGAGGGAAATAAGCCTGCCGAGGAGTAAAAGCATAATTGGCTTTGCTGTATCGTCAATCCTAGTTATTATAGAAGCCCTTATTATTAACCAAAAGCATTTATCAATTATGTACGGCTGCAACTTCTATTTCTTTATGATTCCCGCGGCGATTTTCGCATTGCTGATTTTAAAAGATATCAACGTAAAAGAGAGAAAATGTTATATAACCATGCGGAAATGCAGTGTTATTATTTACGCGGTGCACGTTGTATTTCTTAATCTGTTATACATATTTATATCGTACCGATTTGTTGCTTTCCACAGCACTGCGGCTTTCATCATTATAAGCCTCTTGTCTTTTGTAACGTCTTTTATAATTGTAAAGCTGAGCGAAACAAGATTCGGGAAATTCTTAAAAGTCCTTTATTAACAGAGCTATAGCTTTTATTGAGGGGTGCATTCGAAAGATGCACTCTTTTTTCTTTTTTGACGCCGTTTTACCAAGCTTATAAATAAGGGGGCTGTCTAAAAAGACGGCCCCCTACGATAATACATGACTACATTGTCAATGTTAATTTACGAAATCGGGTCACTTTGCCATGAACCATTTTTATAAATCATTGCTTCGGTGTTCGTCAGAACAAAGCCCGGCTGATTTGCTCCTGGTATCTGCTGACCATTATAATTGAAAATTACTTTTGCTGTTGTCCAACCGCTCGGAAGTGTATAACTGTAGATATTTGTACCGTTCGATGTCATTGCGACTCCAGGCCATGCCGCAACTGTTCTCACAGTTGAGCCGCTGTCGTCATAAACATAGATATTCGGTGCGCCCCAGCCGGACGGCAACTGAATGCTTGCCATACCGGCTTTTGCTACATGAGTAGAAGACGTAGTTTTGTTGTATACAACAGCAATCTTGCCGGCATCAACCGTACCTGTGATTGTGCCGCCACTTACTGTGAACGTACGGTTTGAAACCTGGTCTGTGTATGTGCCGTTTGCCAGAGTTGTCGCTGAACTGAGGTTAAGAGTAGAAGAACTCGAATTGATTATTACTACACCTTTGTTTCCGCGCTCAATCATAAGGACCTGATTGTTTCCGTTCGGGTTTCTCAAATATTCAGACTGGCCTATCATCGCATTACGGAACTTGTTAACTTCAGCAACCTGTGAATTCTCAAATGTTGTATCACCCATCGGGCCGATAAGGTTGTTGCCCCACTGATTGCCTGTACTGCTTCCGGCAGGCCTGTCGAAATAAATGCCGGTGCCGTCTTTGCGCGCGGCAATTGCTGCCCAGCCCCACATAATTCTCTGATTGGAGATTGTGTAAGTGCCATCGTTGCAGTAGTTGTCGTGAGATTCGACCCATTTAACAAGGCTCGTATCCGCCGCACCGTCGGCATTTGAATACATTATTGTGTTTGTATTTAGATTTGATGAATTAATTGCTGAACGCAGTGACCCGCCGTAATTGCTCGCGGTTACATTGATATACCTTGTATAAGCGCCAAGCCTATCCATATTATTGCCGTCCTGCAGCGATTCACCGTATTCGAATACACCGCCGCCGCCGACTCTGCTTCCGGAAACTTCCGGCCAGAAATCGCCGCCGCCTGAATCATCAGGAAGTCCGATATGTTTTGCAGCATCAAAACGGAAGCCTGAAGCGCCGCATGCTATGCAGTCATTAAGGTAACTGATGAGGTAATCCTGATAAGACTGCTTTTCCGTATCTATATCCGGGAGTCCGCCTGACATTTCCTGCTGAACTATATTCCACCGGTTATTCCAGTTTGAACAAACAGTAAAACCCTGCGAATGGTAGAGCTGCCCCTGTCCAAGTCCGCCGCCGGCTGATGAAAGACCCGAACTTATCGCCGACATTGTCCCTGTCGTATGGTTTGCAACAACGTCAACAATAACTTTAACTCCGTATTTTTTAGCTTCGGCACACATTGCCGCAAACTGATCCCTTGTGCCAAGCTGCCAGTTGCCCAGTCTCTCGTCAGTTGGCTGATAGGCCCACCACCAGTGACCACCGCCGCTGTTATTTGAATTCCAAAGCTGCATTGCTCCGCCTGCGCCGTTATAGCTTGCCTGCGCCGGTGAAGTCTGAACCGCCGAGAAACCTGCCGCGGCGATTTCTTGCATATGATTTTTAATT
>DATALE010000307.1:0-7129 GCA_036261235.1 Ruminiclostridium sp.
CATCATTAAAAGTAACCGCTTTCTTAAACAAGCCGATTAATAAAGACAGTGTTAAGTTTATATCGGGCTTGATTGAGGAGTGATTTGATGCTGTCGGAAATACAAAAAGACCTCTTAAGTGAAATATTAAATACGAACCTCGGCGTGGCAGCCAGCCTTTTATCAGAAATGGTGAGCCAAAAGGTAATTCTTTCACTGCCTGCGCTCGATTTAAAAAAGGGCAATGAAATTGATTTAAAACCGCTGAGTACGGATTCAGAATTTAACACTTCGGTTCTATGCTCAATGAGGTTCGGTAATAATTTTTCCGGAAACGCATACATAGTTATACCAGTGGACAAAGCAAAATTTCTCGTTGACGCCTGCCTTGAAGAGGACAACGCCGACGGCGATTATTACAGTAAGCTGACAGCACAGGATCTTGACGTAATAAAGGAAATCAGTAACATTATTTTTAATGCTGTAATAGGCGGCTTCGGTAACCTCCTTGACGTAAGGCTTGAATATACGCTCCCACAAATCGAAATGACTGCTATCAATTCAATGGACGGCGGAATCCTGCCGGAGGATATGCACTTTTTGTCAATGTTTAATTCGTTTTATTTACCGCGCAGTCAGGTTCGGGGCATGATTTTTATTGCACTTTCTGTTAGTTCCGAAAATATGCTAATTAATAAAATAAACGAGATGTTGGTTGATATAAATGATTGATTTATTTCAGTTTGCCTTAAACAGTATAGACATAGGCATAATTATTATCGACAGCAATCAGAGCATAAAATTCTGGAACAAATATATGGAAAGAATTTCTCAAATTCACCAAAAAGATGCTGTTGGAAAGCTGCTTCCTGATGTCTGCAACACGTTTAAAAAGAAGAGATACCAGGATATATTGGAATCAGTTTTGGTATATAACCAGAGCCGGTTCTGTTCGAGTAAACTTCATAAGGCATTTGTATACCCTTATACTGGAGAAAATTCAGATATAAGGCAGAACATGAAAATAGAGCCAACCCATATTGAAGATAAAGTTTATGCCCTTATACAAATCAATGATATAACATTGGAAGTTAACAATGAATATAAAATGACATCTCTTATAAATGAATTGAAGAAAGGCTATCTTGAAGTTAAAGAATCTGAAGAGATTAACAGGCAGCTTGCATCGATGGATCCTTTGACAAAGATTGCGAACCGCCACGCAATAACACAATATTTAAGTTCATTATTTCAAAATGATTCAAAGCTTAACGGCAAAGCGTTGATTTTCCTTGACCTTGACGGGTTTAAATTTGTAAATGATACATATGGGCACCTGATGGGTGATAATTTGCTTGTTCAGGTGTCGCAAATTTTAAAGAATAAAGTCCGCAGAGAAGACTTTGTTGCGCGGCTGGGCGGAGATGAGTTCCTGATTCTTTTGAACGATGTTGGTTCTGTGGAAGCTCTCAAGGTTGTCGGCAGCAAGCTTGTTTCGGAAATTGCGAAACCGATTGTAATCGACGGCACAGAGCTGCACGTTACCGTGAGCATTGGCATTGCCCTTTATAATGATAAAATTAAAAGCGCAAATAATTTCATTAAATCCGCAGACGACGCAATGTATTTGGCAAAACGCGGCGGAAAAAACCAGTATGTTATATTCAGTTAGTTATAACCTGTGTTCGAAAAAGTAATCCGGCTGTCAATTGGCAGCCGGACTTTTTTGTATTCAGAAATTTTTACCGTTCCAGCCCCAATGGTCAACCTCTTCATATTTTACATAGACCGATGACGGACTGATTCCGAGTTCCTCATTGATTATTTTTGTTACTTCCTCTGTCATTTTATCATAAGAGGTGTTGTCACCTCTTCCGAAAAGTTTTACATCAACGAAAGCTATTCCGAAGTTATTTTTTCCGCCGAAATATAAGGAACATTCATCTTCAAATGAAAGCATCAGATAGGTTTCGGATTTGCCGGGGAAAATTGAGATTGCCTGTCCAAATCTTGCTTTTAGGGCATCTTCTTTTTCTTTTGATATTTTAACATTTACTTTTGTGCTGATGTACGGCATATAAATACCTCCAATTAATATAGTTGGATTTTCCAATTATTCTACCACATAGACAGCGGAATATCAAACGAAATATCGAAAGCGGTGCTTTTCATACTTATTCCAAATTAAAAGTCATTCTTGCCTTAAGTTCATTTGGAATTAGTATCAGGCACTGATCCTTAAATTAATGATGATAAAATATTGTCCCTCAATATTGCTAAATGTTAATTCAGTTAAATAAGAGCATAATAAAACATAAGAAAAGCAAAAATTGGGGGATGCTGTTATGATAAATGACACAATATCACTCTGGCATAAAACGGCCAGGATAAAAACATATCCGGAGCTTCATGAAGATATTGAAACTGACACACTTATTATAGGCGGCGGTATAACCGGGGTTACGTGCGCATATAAGCTCAGCGGAGAAAACAAGGAAGTTGTATTAATAGAAGCAGGAGGACTTTGCGACGGCACGACGGGCAATACAACGGCAAAAGTTACGATTCAGCACGACCTTATCTACAGCAGACTGATGAAGGAACAGGGAGTCGAAACGGCGAAAAGCTATGCAAAAGCACATAAAGAAGCTTTGAATTTTGTTGTTGATACAGTAAAATCTGAAAAAATCGACTGCGACCTTAATGAGAACACCGCAGTTATCTTTGCCGAAAATGAAAAGGACACGGAAAAGCTAAAAAAGGAATTTGAGGCGGCAAAAGAGTTGTCAATCGATGCAGAATATATTACTGATCCGGATTTTCCAAAGGGAAGCATAGCCGCACTCAGCTACCATAATCAGGCGGTTTTTCACCCTGTAAAATATATTTCGGCATTGGCGGACGCCGCTGTCAAACGCGGAGCAAAAATATACTGCAAAACAAAGGCAATAAAGGTGCAGGACGGGGATACTGTTGCCGTAACTTTAGAAAACGGGCACACAATCAGCGCGAAGCATGTTTTAATGGCGACGCAGTACCCGATTTATGACGGACCTTTCGGATTCTATTTTACAAGGCTTTATCCGAAAAGGGATTATGGCATGGCATTCAGAACAGAAGCGGACTTTCCGGACGGCAGTTATATCAATGTCGGTGACCCCGCACGGTCAATAAGAACACATGTCGAAGGCGGACAACGAATCCTTGTGATAGTCGGCGAAACTCACCCAACGGCACGTTCAGGCGGAGATATGAGTACGCATTTTGACAACCTGTATAAATATGCAAAGGATATCGTATCCGATGACTGCGAAATAATTGCAAAGTGGTCGGCACAGGACTATGACACGCCGGACGGAATACCTTATATCGGGCGGCTGCACGCGAACTCAAATATATTCGTCGCTTCCGGATACAAAAAATGGGGAATGACGAGCGGAACACTTGCGGGGCTTATGACGGCCGATATGATAGCGCAGGGGGGAAGCAGATATGAAGAGGTTTTTTCTCCTTCACGGCGTGATATCAGCGGCTCACTAGGTACTTTCCTTTCTGAAGCGGCCGGGTGGCTTGGTGAATTCATTAAATCAAAAGTGGAAGCCACGGATAAGCTTTCCGGAATGCACCCGGGCGAGGGAAGAATCATTGATTTTGAAGGTGAAAGAGCAGGAATTTATCTGGACGACGACGGATATGTAACGATTGTCGATATAACATGTACTCATATGACAACATTCCTTAATTTTAACGCGGCGGAGAAAACCTGGGACTGCCCGGCGCACGGCGGAAGATTCGGCATTGATGGAAGGCTGCTTGAAGGCCCGCCGAAACATCCCCTGAAAGTGCTTTTTAAAGGCCGTTACAGTGATCTTATCGCGGAGGTCAGAAGATAGATGTTAAGTAAGATAATAGAAATAATTCTGAGAAGCATCGCCGCTTATGTTATACTTTTGATTTTATCCAGGCTGATGGGAAGAAAAATACTTTCTCAGATAACATTTTTTGATTTTATCGTCGGGGTCGCCCTGGGTTCACTTGCCGTCAGGATTTCTCTTGGTTCCGCGGACTCAGTATGGCTTGGAATCATATCAGCCGTCGTTATCACGCTGCTTGTTTTGTTGACCGAGTGGCTCAACCTGACAAACCTTCGCTTTTTAAGAGTTTCAGAAGGTATCCCGATAACTGTTATCTGCAACGGGGAAATTATTGACGAAAATCTCAAGAAATTGAGGCTAAGCCTTAGTAAACTCCTTGAGATGCTTCGTGAAAAAGATTATTACAATGTTGGAGATATCGCATTCGCAGTCGTTGAGAGCGATGGAAAACTGTCCATCATTCCGAAATCATCAAAAAGGCCTGTTACCCTTAACGATATCGGAAAGAACGAGCAGGAGCCAAAGCTGCCGGTCGACCTTATCATAGACGGGAAGCTTTTATCGGACAATCTGACGGAAGCGGGCCTTGACGAACAGTGGCTTATTTCACAGCTGTCACCATACAACCTCAAAGTGGATAATATTTTTTACGCAGGCCTTACGACAAACGGAGAACTGTATATTTCACCGAGGAACGGGCACACATAACTTTTGCCGGTGTGTGCCGGTACATAAAAACTGGCTGCCGTACAGTCGGCAGCCAGTTTTTATTCATCAAACAAAGCGAGAATTTCATCGGGCGACATTTTGGAAATCATTCCGTCACCCTCGGAAATGACGGAATCGGCGAGTTTTGACTTGTCCTGCTGAAGTTTCAATATTTTTTCTTCTATGGTGTCTTTAGCAATAAGTTTATAAACCTGAACGCTGTTCATCTGGCCGATGCGGTGCGCACGATCGGTGGCCTGATTCTGTGCACTGACGTTCCACCACGGGTCATAGTGAATCACGATATCAGCGCCTGTAAGATTAAGTCCTGTTCCGCCGGCTTTTAGAGAAATCAGAAAGACATTAGTGTTGTCATTGTTAAATCGCTGAGTAAGCGCCGCACGATCCTCTTTTGGTGTCGAGCCTTTCAGGACATAATAGCTTATACTGAGCTTTTTGAGCTTATCTTCAATTATCGACAGCATTGATGTAAACTGTGAAAAGAGCAGAACCTTGTGCCCAGCTAGAACAGATGATTCGAGCAGTTGTATGCAGAGATCGAGTTTTGAACTTTCACCGCGGTAATCATCATAGCAAAGGGACGGGTCACAGCATAGCTGACGCAGGCGTGTAAGCATCGCGAGGACGATAACCTTTCCGGTTTTCATCTCGCCTGAAGACATCTGCGAAGAAAGCTGGGAACGAATTTTCGCAAGGTTTGCAACATACAGGCGCTTTTGTTCGCCGTCAAGTCCGGCATACAGAACTGTTTCGGTTTTCGGCGGCAATTCTTTAAGTACGTTCGATTTAAGCCTTCTCAGGATGAACGGTGAAAGCATTTTCTTTAAATTTGACAGTGCGCCGCTGTCATCATTTTTCATTATCGGCAGTTCAAAATCCTGTTTGAAACGGTTGTGGCTCCTCAGGTATCCGGGCATAAGAAAATCGAATATAGACCAGATTTCCGCAAGGCTGTTTTCAATTGGAGTTCCGGTCAAAGCAAAACGCTGCTGACTTTGAACAGTTTTGACCGCCTTTGCGTTCTGCGTCGCGGCGTTTTTAATATACTGCGCCTCGTCAATTATCTGACAGTAAAAATCAATCTTTTCATAAAGCTCAATGTCACGCTTTAACAGGTCATAAGAAGTAATTATGGCGTCATATTCCGGAATCTGTGAAATCAGGTTAATACGCTGCTGCGCGTCCCCGATAATCGACAAAGCCTTTAATTGCGGCGCAAAGTGCTCAATTTCGCTTTCCCAGTTGAGTACGAGAGAAGCGGGGCAGACAATAAGGGATATGGTATGTTCCTGATTTTCTTCCTTGGCAGAAAGCAAAAAGGCTATTGTCTGTAACGTTTTGCCAAGCCCCATATCATCGGCCAGAACGCCGCCGAAGCCATACCTGCTCATAGTTTTAAGCCAGCGGAAACCGGTTTTTTGATATTTTCTCAGAATGTTGCGAAGGCTTGACGGTGGTTCAATCTCGGAATCCCCAATATCGTTGATATCCCGAACCATAGCTTTAAAACCGGAATCACGTTCACCCTTAAGCTGTCCGCTGTCCTTTATTATTCCGTCAAGGTAAAGTGCGCGGAATTTTGCAACTGACGCTGTGCCGCTGCCCAAATCCTCGTCTTTAAGGTCAAGGCCCTGAGCCAGTTGTGAAATATCTGACAGGGAGTTATCTTCAAGCCCCACAAAAGTTCCATCACGGAGCTTGTGGTATTTCTTCTTCTGACGGTAAGAATGGAGCAGTGACGCCAGCTCGTCAAGAGGAAAGTCACCGGTATCAAAATCCATATCAATAAGATTGCTGCGCAAACGAACTCCAATACTTATCTGCGGTGGCCTTTGCATTTTCAGTGTTTTAAATTTTGTTGTAGTGTAAATTTCAATTACCTGTGACATCTCGTCAATGCCCTCTGAAAGCAGTTTGTAAATGCCGTCATCGTCACGGATAAACAGAAACTTATTGTCCGGGTCATAGGCCTCAAAATATTTTTTTATGAGTGATTGGGCAATCAGCTCGTCTTTAACGCTGCGCTGGAAAGAAAACGTTTCCTCCGACATTGCGTCAATTTCTGTTTCACCGTAACAGAAATTCAGGTTACCGGTGATGAACCCCTGTGAAATCATATCAAGATAGAGCTTGGATGTAAGCTGCCTCGGGTAAAAACGGGAAAGGCTGTTTTCGTCCGCGTCAATCTTAACAAATGTTCTTATTTCCGTCAAAACATTCGAACAGAATCCGCCCATGTCCTTGTCGGAAATTGTCATCATTCCGTTGCTTTTCATCATAGCCTGAAGAATTGTCTCGGTCGCCTTGGTACATTCCTTGCTGCACCTGAAAAGTTTTCCGTCGGAAAAAATATATTGATATTCCTGACCGGATATAAGTAGGTCAGGCAGTTCCATTTTAACTTTAAACGAGCCTTTGTCAGGCTTTACAGAAATTTTAAGTTCCGGGTCGCCGTCTTGCAGTAAAACCGAACTATAATCAGAGTATACGTTTACTGCGAGTTGTTTGCCTTTATAAATTTCAAAAAACTCATCAAATGCATGAGG
>DATALE010000308.1:0-6059 GCA_036261235.1 Ruminiclostridium sp.
AACTTAAAGTTGTGCCACGTTGCGACGTGGCAGCCTATATGAATAATGATTATTTTTGCGAAAATACTCATTATTCATATAGGGAATTATTGGCATCATATTTTTTCGGGAAAAGTGTCACCCATCATTGACGACTATATACAATTGTAATAACCTTTTGCTTGACATTATTTCACAAGAGAATTAAAATAGTATAATACAGGCTGGTTATACGCTTTTAAGCGTTAGTTTGCCAGTGATAATGATTTTACATGCAGGCTTAATATATATCTTAGTGATTATTCTCATGCCTGTCCTTAACGGGACAGGATATTTCGATGGCTGTATAGAAGATAAATTTTCTTGATATCTGCCGGGCTTATAAAATTAAGTTTCAATTATATTTTCCCGCGGCTGCTGGCCGATTTAATCGGCGCCAAACAGGTTTTGCCGCTTTGACACTTGAAACTATAATTAAGATGTCACGGTCGTTGAAATGTTTAACAAATTGGGGATATATACCATGTGCCGCCTGCTGTGATTCAAACAACAAGGAGGTGCCAAAAAACAATTGCCATCAATTACTTTTTTTGTGGTAGCTATAATTTTATTGATTTTATGCAGCGCGGCAGCTTTTTTACTTGGCATGATTTACAGAAAAAGAGTTGCCGAATCTGAACTGGGCTCAGCGGAGGAACAGGCTAAACGCATTGTAAGCGATGCGGTCAAATCAACTGAGAACAAGAAAAAAGAAGTTTTGCTTGAAGCAAAAGATGAAGCGCACCGAATCCGCAGCGAAGCCGAAAAGGAAATCAGGGAACGCCGCAACGAGGTTCAGCGCCAGGAACGCCGCATTCAGCAGAAAGAAGAGAATCTTGACCGAAAGATCGAGCAGCTTGAGGTTAAGGATGAAACTTTAAACAAAAAGATTGCCGACGCGGAAACCCGCTTAAGTGAAGCGGACGAGGTTAAAAAGCGTCAGTATGAGATGCTCGAACGTATTTCCGGGTTTACTGTTGAGCAGGCAAAGGAATATATGCTTCAGAACCTTGAAAATGAGCTTGTATATGAAAAAGCCGTTAAAATCAAGGAATATGAGCAGCAGCTTAAGGAAGAATCCGAACAAAAGGCCCGCGAACTTATTTCACTTGCAATTCAAAAATGTGCCGCGGATCATGTGGCGGAAGCCACAGTCTCCGTTGTTCCTCTTCCGAATGACGAAATGAAAGGCCGTATTATTGGCCGAGAAGGACGTAACATACGGGCACTTGAGACACTCACAGGTGTCGATCTCATTATAGATGATACTCCGGAAGCAATTACACTTTCGAGTTTTGACCCTGTGCGCCGCGAAATTGCAAGAATTTCACTCGAACGCCTTATTTCAGACGGACGTATCCATCCGGCGAGAATTGAAGAAATGGTTGAAAAGGCCAAAAAGGACGTTGAAAACACAATCAGGCAGGAAGGTGAACGCGCGGTCATCGAGGCAGGTGTTCACGGTATTCACCACGAGCTCGTAAAGCTTATCGGCCGTCTGCATTATCGTACAAGTTATGGTCAGAACATTCTTGACCATTCGCTCGAAGTTTCACACCTATGCGCTGTTATGGCGTCTGAGCTTGGTGTTGACCCTGTGATGGCCCGCAGAGCAGGACTCCTGCATGATATCGGCAAAGCGATTGACCATGAGGTCGAAGGCTCTCACGTCGAAATCGGTGTTGATATTGCCAAGAAATATAAGGAACATGCAGATGTTATTCACGCAATCGAAGCACATCACGGCGATGTTGAGGCACACACAGTGATTGCATGCCTTGTTCAGGCAGCTGACGCTGTATCCGCCGCCCGTCCGGGCGCACGCCGCGAAAATCTCGACAATTATATACGTCGTCTTGAAAAGCTTGAGGAAATTGCAAACTCCTTTGATGGAGTTGAAAAATCTTTTGCAATCCAGGCAGGACGTGAAATCCGGATTATGGTAAAACCGGATGTCGTTGATGATGACAGAATTGTTCTTATGGCAAGAGAAATAGTCGCAAAAATTGAAGGCGAGCTTGACTATCCCGGCCAAATAAAAGTTCATGTCATACGAGAAAACAGGGCTATTGAATACGCAAAATAATAGTGAATCTGAAAAAGCCGCGCAAAAAAGCGCGGCCTTTTTGCGTATATGAAAAAGAACCGGTATAATATTATTTAAAGATTCGGATATTTCTATAGCTATTTCAAAAAAGATTACGATGCTGCGTTATCTGATTTTACTGTTGTAAACAAGAAAATCAGATTTCATTCTTACAGTTCTTTTTTGAAATTGCTGTAATACACGATATACTTATAAAGCGTAATTATAATCGAAAACAGAAAGGCCTGATTACATGAATATATTGGCGATAGGTGACGTTGTCGGAACTCCGGGCTGCGAAATTTTAAGAAAACGCCTGCCGTCTCTCAAAAAATATTACAATGCAGATCTTTGCATAGTAAACGGGGAAAATTCCGCAGACGGCAACGGTATTACACCTGGCAGCGCAACGCATATTTTTTCAAGCGGCGCCGATGTAATAACAACGGGAAACCATGTTTTTCGCAGGCGCGAGATATATAATTACCTTGATGAAACGCCACAGATTATAAGGCCGGCAAACTACCCGGGCTCCGCGCCTGGTATTGGCTACTGCTATGTAGATATGGGCAGGTCAAAGGTCTGTATCGTTAACCTTATGGGAACAGTATATATGGACGCGCTTGCAAATCCTTTTTTGCTCATGGACGAGATTCTTAACAAAATTGAGGATACGATTATCATCGTAGATTTTCATGCGGAGGCAACTTCAGAAAAAAAGGCGCTTGGATATTATCTGGATGGAAGGGTTTCTGCCGTTTACGGAACGCATACGCATGTTCAAACTTCCGATGAGCAGATTCTTCCGGGTGGTACGGGGTATATGACAGACATCGGTATGACAGGACCGAAAAATTCAGTTTTGGGTGTTGATCCAAAACTTGCCATACGTCGCTTTGTAACAAAAATGCCTGTGAGATTTCAAAACGCAACAGGTGAATCATCGGTTTGCGGCGTACTTTTGTGCATAGATGACAAAAATGGACGCGCATTTTCTATTGAAAAAATTTATGTCGAATAATTTATTATATGCCAACTATTGAAAAATATATCATGAAGTTATAAAATAATGATATAACATTATTAATTGATATTTGACAGGAGGGGTATAATGGAAATCATCAAAGTTTCATCCAAGTCCGCGCCCCACGCAGTTGCAGGAGCCATTGCAAATGTTGTCAGAGAAAAAACTGTTGCAGAAATTCAATCTGTTGGCGCCGGAGCAACCAATCAGGCAGTAAAATCTATTGCCATTGCTCGTGGTTATCTCGCCCCCTCGGGAATCGACATCGTTTGTGTGCCCGGGTTTGCAAATGTTGATGTAGGCGGAGAAACACGCACGGCAATGCGTTTAATCGTCAAAACCGTTTAGATGCATTATTTTTGCCTCGAGCGGGGTGTAAGCATATGCTTCCACCTCGCTTTTTTTAGAAAAATAAGTTTTTGTATAGATAATAATGTATGTTACTGGAACAAGAAGGAGTGAATCATACGACTCACTTAAAATAACGCTATTGAAGTGGACCCGTCCGTAGGAGGTATTGACAAATGATTGCAATCTATGCTCAACAAACCCAGAACGACCCTCAGGCAGAAAAGCAAATTGAATACTGCCTTAGAAAATGTACCGGTGAATATGCCCCGTTTATCGACGAACAGGTAAACGCAAAAAATAAGGAAAGGCCGGCAATGCAAAGCCTGATTCATGCGGTCGAACGCGGAGAAATCGACAAGGTTGTCGTATATCGTATAGACGTAATGTTCAATACGCTGACTGAATTCAGCCATCTTTGGCAAATATTACACCAGAGCAACACGGAATTTACCGCGGTCAGCGAAAATTTTGATACTTCAACGCAAAAGGGTAAAGAAATCCTTGAGATCATGATGGAATTTGCAAAGATTGAGCGAGAGAATATCGGTAACAGGATTAGAGATAATTACAGAGAACGCGCAAAAAAGGGCATTTACCCAGGAGGCCCCGCTCCTTACGGTTTTGATATAGGCAGAACACTTATTGGCGGAAACAAGGCGTCTATTCTTGTGCCGAACGATAACATTATAGTTGTAAAAGAAATATTCGAGCTTTATGCTGCCGGTGGAATTTCACTTGGTAAACTTGCGGCACATTTACATGAAAAAGGTGTTCCGGGGATTAAACGCTCGGGATGGGACAATGTTTCAATATCACGAATTCTGCATAATCCCGTTTATGTAAAATCTGACGCGAATTTATATGACTATTTTACAAGAAAAGGCATCTCAATATACAATGATAAAGAGCAGTTTAGCGGAAAAGGCTGCTGGCTTCTTGGAAAGCGCGCACAGGGACAGAGTGAAAATGAAAATGGCAGTGAATTGCTTGTTATCGCGTGTCACGACGGAGTTATCAGCTCCGATGTGTTTTTAAAATGTCAAAAAAGGCTTGACGCCAACAGGAAGCTCAAAAACACCGGAAACGGTGCCTATACATGGCTTTCCGGACTTGTAAAATGCGGTTATTGCGGTTATTCCATGCAAGCTGTCAGCTCAAACGGCGGCAAGTATGTCTATCTTATTTGCACAGGGAAGACAAACTTTAAAGTTTGCAGGACAAAATTTCGCAGTCCCCACGTTGAAACGGTTGAGCCTTATGTAGAAGAAATGCTAAATGAGCGCCTTAATGAACTGAAAACGGCAAGGAAAAACAAAAGTGAAGAAAATGTGCAAATTGACAAGCTAAAAGGGGAACTCAGGGATATTGAAAAACAAATATCTAATCTGCTTGACAATCTGGCTTCAGCAAATGACGTCCTTACAGGATATATAAACGCAAGGGTTAAAGAGCTTGATTCAAGAAAAAATGAAATAGTTAACTATCTAAAAAACAATTTCGAAAGAGCCCGTTCGATGGAACTCCCTTCATCTGATTTTTCAAGCCTTGCCTTTGAACAGAAAAAAGAGGTAGCAAAGGCCTTAATCAATAAAATCTCTCTCACAAAGGGAAAAATTGATATTGAATGGTCGCAGGTGTAATAAAAATCGCCGGTATAAAACTTTAAACAGCTTTATACCGGCGGATTTAATTTATCAGAATTCCATATCATCATAGATTACGATATTTTTCCCTGATGCCTTTGCATCGTACAGCAGTTTATCCGCCCTCCTGAATATTGTCGTGTGCGTATCGTTGTTCCGGAATTCAGTTAGTCCAAAGCTGCAGGTAACCCTTCCCTTTATACCGAAATCATAACATGCGATTGCTGTTCTAAGCTTTTCTGTAATCTTCAAAGCGTCGTCAAGGTTCGTTGAAGGCAGAAGCAGAACGAACTCCTCACCGCCCCAGCGCGATAATATATCGCTCGGTCTTTTAAGCTTTGAAGCGATATCGACAATTCCTGTTAAAATCTTATCACCAACAAGATGCCCGAAGGTATCGTTTATGCGTTTAAAATTATCAATATCGAATATTGCAATTGAAAATACCCGGCCGGCCGTTTTTGATTTTAAAATAAGTTTTTTAATATCCTCATTAAATTTGGCACGGTTATATGCACCGGTCAAAGTATCAACATTTATAAGCTTTTTTAACATTATCGTTTCGTAATACTTTGATCGTCTAAGGTAATTAACCACATAAGAGTTAACGGAATTAAGCACAAATAAGATCAATATACAAGTAAATCCGAAAACAATTGTACTGTTGTCTGCATTATTACCGGTATCCATTAAGCTGTAGACAAAAAAGGCGGCTACAAGAATGAAAGACGATGAAAAAGAGTGAAGCCATTTATTTGGAAAAAGGAAAAATACCGTCATGATTACTATCACTTCAAGACATTTAACAGTAAAGTTCACACTTCCATAAAGCGACAGCATTAATATATAGAAAACAGTAAAAAGCTTTTCGACCGCATTGATTATCAAAAAATATGACCGGCTGTTTTTTAATTTTCCAAAAGCGAAATAGCTAATA
>DATALE010000309.1:0-2288 GCA_036261235.1 Ruminiclostridium sp.
TCTCATCACTAACATCATATCATTTTCGGGGTCTATCTTTACTTTTTTATTGTCACCTATCTATTGTACCTTAACATTTACATTCTGCGAGTTATGCAAATATAAATTTTCGCTGCCCGTCGGGCAAACTATATTTGTTAAGCTGTTGTTTAAAAACTAAATCAGGCAAAATCAAGAGGCTTCATGTTATAATAGAAGAGAAAGAAGTTTATTTCTGGAGGATTCTATGAAACTGTTTTTTATGTCCGACATTCACGGTTCTCTTTTTTACCTTAAAGAAGCGATTGAAAGATTTGAAAAAGAAGGAGCTTCGCATATTATTATTTTGGGGGACGAGCTTTACCACGGACCGCGTAATCCGCTCCCGCAGGATTATAACCCAAAAGAAGTGGCTGACATTCTTAACACATACGCCGAAAAAATCATTGCGGTCAGGGGCAATTGTGACAGCGAAGTCGATGACATGGTGCTTTCATATCCAACGATGTCAACCTACTGCTATGTTTTATATGAAGGCAGAAAACTGTTTTTGACACACGGGCATGTCTATAACGACAGTAATCTGCCCCCGCTTTCGCCGCGTGACGTATTTTTCTTCGGGCATACCCATATCCCGATGGCAGGAAAGAAAAACGGAATAACCGTTATAAACCCCGGTTCAATTTCCTTGCCGAAAGAAAACAATCCTCACACATACGGCATCCTTGAAAACAATATTTTTATAATAAAGCAGCTCGACGGGACTGTATTCAAGCAGATAGAAATTTAACTGTCAGCGCTAAATAAATAAAAACAAGGCAAATGAAAAACAGAACCACCCGGTAAAATCCGCATTTGAACGAGGATTAACCGAGTGGTTTTTATCATTGTCAAATGTAATCCGTGCAAACTTCTTAACGGCACCTGATTTTTTACAGCATAATCTAATCAAATTCACGCGTAAATGTGTTGTCTCTGTCAAGAAGGCTTTCCAAAGTATCAAATCCCAGCCTCCCCAGCAAATCGCGAACATGAGGATTGTCGACAGGCGTTTTGCTTGAAGCTTTTTCAGCGTATTCCTCAATATGTTTTTTTGCCTCGTCAATAGGGATAATTCTTTTCGGCCCCCCGATACAACCGCCTTTACAGCCCATACCCTCTATGAAATTGGCGTGAATCTCACCGCTTGATATTTCTTTAAGCATCTTTTTGCAGTCGATAATACCGTCTGCCTGCTGCGCCGTCAGTGAAATTTTCCTGTGAGGATTCAGCATATTCACCGTCGCCTGAACGGCTTCACTTACACCGGAAGTCCTTGCGTAAATACGCCCCGCGGCTGAAGAATGATCGCTCTCATCCTCCTGCATTTCTGCCGGGTTTATGCCGCACACATCAAACAGCTCATCGGTTTCCTGAAACGTAATCACATAATCGACTGCATCTTTTATATCCTCTTCCCTCGCCTCCGCTTTTTTTGCAATACAAGGCCCGATAAAAACCGTCACGGCGTCCGGGTGGATCCTTTTTACTGCGCGGCCGCAGGCAGCCATAGGCGATACCGACGGCGGCACATGCGGAATCAGCGAGGAATAACTTTTTTTAATCAGCGCGACCCACATAGGGCAACAGCAGCTTGTGAGCATAAAATCATCGTCATTATTAATAGCCCTGTCAAATTCAAGCGCTTCCTTCAGCGTAAGTATATCCGCAAAAAGCGCGACTTCAAGCATGCCGTAAAAGCCCGCCGCCTTGAAGGCGCTTCTTAGTTTTCCCGATGTCACTTCCGCACTGAACTGGCCCGAAAAGGCAGGAGCAATCATTGCATAGACAGGCGTTTTATGCTCTTTAAGCAGGTTTATCAGCGGAATCAGATCCACCCTGCCGCCAAGAACATGTTCCTCGCATTTCTCTATACAAGTTCCACATCCCGAACAGTCCGCCGAAACCAGAAGTTTTCCGTTTTCGTCCCTTTTTATTGCATCAAACAGGCAGTTTATCTGACACTTTGCTTCTGTATCCTTACAGACGCAGTCTGAAAGCTGCACGACAGGCCCATATTTTTCCGGGTGAATCAGGCTGTCCAGCGCCTGCTTTTCATCCACCGGGATTTTTTCTTTTAACTTTTCAACATCCTTTTCGAGCGTGCCTCTCAATGCCGACTTAATGAGAGTCTTCCTCATTCTATCAAAGTCGTCCACTTTAATACTCCAATAATAATCTGAAATTAATAAGTACCTTCTATGTCAGTTTTTCTTCATTCGGTATAATTTATACACAGGTTTTCCTTAAAAATTCCTGTTTACATTTAA
>DATALE010000310.1:0-4762 GCA_036261235.1 Ruminiclostridium sp.
TCTCATCACTAACATCATATCATTTTCGGGGTCTATCTTTACTTTTTTATTGTCACCTATCTATTGTACCTTAACATTAAGTCATTTCTGATTTGCATTATTATTTATTTTTCAATATAATATAGGGCGAATGAAAAATCATTCGCCCTTAAGGAGAAATTTGCATGAAGAAGTTTATTAATGAATTCAGAGAATTTGCAATCAGAGGAAATGTGATTGACCTTGCAGTTGCGGTTATTATCGGCAACGCTATTAACAAGGTCGTTTCAAGTCTTGTAAATGATATTTTTATGCCTGTTCTCGGACTGTTTGTCGGAAAAATCGATATTACATCGCTTGCAATCAATATCAACTCCCGTTTTACCGGAGGCAAGCCGCTCTCAATCGGTTATGGAATCTTTTTGCAGAACGTTCTTAATTTTTTAACTCAGACGTTTTGTATTTTTATAATACTTAAATTTTTAAATAAAATCCGTAATTTTAACTTTCTTAAGAGCAGGGGTGATGATGAATCTGAGGAGGAATCTGAACTTGTACCTACAACTGAAGAACTGCTGATAGAAATACGGGATCTGTTAAAAGAAAAACATGCAGACGCGGAAGCCATTTCAAAGTCCCCAGATGATTTTAAGAAACAAGAGTGATACAACGCCCGGAAGGCCCAAAATAACCGCCGTTGCAACGGTCCAGATGCTAACTGCAAGAGAAATTCCTGTAAAACCGGTTGTCAAATCCACAACCGCGAGTGCCATAATACCCGTTATAGCACTTGCGGTAATTTTTTTTAAGATACCAGGATTTCTTATTATACACACAAATACTCCGCATATAAGAACAGCCCCGGATATCATTAAATATGTCTCCATGAATGTACCTCCGTGCCGCAAAACCGCGGCTATGTCATTTTATTTTCTATTCGTATTGTTTATGGACGAGTTGTGTGTTCAAGAATGTTATCCATGTTTTTTGTAAGTCCTTGGCTGCGAGCTTCTTTTAACAGGTATCTGTACCTTGCCGAAAGGGATTTCATCTCATAGATGCATGCCTCCACAAGATCTGGGTCACTCTGGCTTTCAAAATGTGAAGAAACTGTTTCAAGTCTTAGCTTTATAAGTTCTATCTCCTCCAATAAACTTACTTTTAACTCAGGCTTGTTCCTTTTATTTAAAACAGCCTCCAAAACTCCGGAAAATGCGCTTTCCATTAAAAATACCGCCCCTCTCTTAGCACAGCCCTTTTACTATTTTGATGACCTGAATTTTTGTACGCTGTCTTGTTTTTTCGGAGTAAAACGGCTTTGCAATATAATATATGCTATATTTTGGACATCTTATTACCTTTTTATTCCATTTTAACCCTTAGTTTATTTTTGGCATTATTTGAATATAATATTATAAACGGTTATCAAACAAGGTATAAATCACGTTTCATCAGCCGCAGTCTTGCAAAACTCATTTACATCTGAAGATCAATGGAGGTAACTATGTCAGAGCCAGAAGGAATAAAATCTGTTATTGAAAAATACTGTCCGATAGTAAAACACAACGTAGCGGTGGAAGTTACGCGCTGCGGGCATACAGAGCTTAGTTCGCGCTGTCTTAACAAACATAACTGTGAGCAGGAAAACGGCGGTTGTTCAAACAGCTTGTTTAATTCCTAATCAACAGATGCTTTTATAACACAAAAAAGGCTGCCCTTTTTCGGAAATTTCGGTACCGAAAAAGAGCAGTCTTATTTATGCTGTAAAATTGTTTATTAAATCAGTGTAAAATCAATATGCCCCGTCTGGATATCAGTCGAAGCAAGAATAACCTGAACCGTATCGCCGACAGAATACATCTTGCCTGTTGTTTTGTTTCTCAAAGTCATATTCTGTTCGTCAAAATCAAACCATCCGGGCATACTTTCAATCCTCACAAGTCCCTCAACAGTATTTTCGAGCATTACATACATTCCGAATCCTTTGACTGATGAAACCGTACCAGCAAACTGTTCCCCTATATGAGAGGACATATATTCCGCCTTATAGGAATCCTCACAGTTCCATTCAATCTGCATTGCTGCAACTTCCCGCGCCGATGAATTTTCCGAAGCTCTTGCGGCGAAGGTCGTAAAACGTGAACTGAGTTCGTCGACTGTTTTCGGTGAAATAAGGTCTGTTAATATACGGTGGATTGAAAGATCGGGATAACGCCTTATCGGTGAAGTAAAGTGGCAGTAATACTTAAGTGACAAACCGAAATGCCCGATGCAGTCCGGGCTGTACCTTGCCTTAGACATTGAGCGGAGAACAACACTGTTAAGAGCCTTTGCCTTCGGCGAGCCCTCGATTTTTTCAAGAACACGCTTTATATCCGCAGGTTTAAGGCCGGGGCGCATCGACCTTGAGTCAATACCGGCAGCGTTCAGCGCCGCGGCGAGCTCAGTCAGCTTCCCGATATCCGGTTCCTCATGAATACGGTATACAAATGGTATTTTTTTGCCGAATGCAAGGGTAGCCACGGCCTCGTTTGCACAGAGCATAAATTCTTCAATCATTCTCTCGGCTTCACCGCGTTCACGCCTTCTGATATCTATGGCTTTGCCGTCATTTCCTATGACTATTTCTGATTCGTCAGTCTGAAAATCAAAAGCGCCTCGTTTTGAACGAGCCTCACGCAAAAGGGCTGCAAGCTTGCGCATGATTTTTAATCTTGGTAATACTTCTTTATACTTTTCAAGCAGGCTGTCGTCAGCCATATCATTAAAAATCGTATTTACCTCGTCATATACGCCTTTTACACGCGACCTGATGACCGACTTTGAGATTTTATAGGAAGAAATCGAGCCATTTGAGTCAATATCCATAAATGCGGAAAAGGTAAGTCTGTCTTCCCCCGGGTTCAGCGAGCAAATACCGTTTGACAGCTCCTTTGGAAGCATGGGAATCACGGAATTCCCGAAATAGATCGAAGTTCCGCGCAAAAACGCTTCTTCATCAAGTTTGGAGTGTGGCTGGACATAATGTGAAACATCAGCAATATGAACGCCGAGTCTGTAGCCATCCCCGGTTTCTTCGACCGAAACCGCGTCGTCAAGATCTTTTGCTGTTGCACCGTCAATCGTGAAAATCGGCAAATCACGCAGATCAAGGCGATTCCCGTCAATTTCGAATTTTTCTGAAACCTGCATCGCCTCATCTGTTACTTCCTTAGGAAATACCTTGCGTGCATGAAATTTGTCAACAATCGCCTGGCAGCAAGCCGCCGCACTGTCTGCTGATCCATAGGATTCAATAATCGACGCTGTTGCCTCTGTTCCGCGCTTTTCATAAAAACGCATTTTCGCAAAAACCATGTCGCCGTCGTTTATAAGTCTTGCTTCTTTTGAGTCGACCTTAATTTTACCCTTATATTTTTCACCGGGAACAATATAAGCGTGTTTTCCGATTCTGTGAAAAATTCCTGTAAACTCCACAAAACCCCTGTCAACGATAGACATAACCACGGCTTGTCTGCGGTCAGCATGCTGCTTTACTATTTTAACTTTGACAACGTCAGACGGCATCGCCCCGTTCAAATTTTCCGGATAGATAAAAACATCTGTATTGTCCTCCGACAGCCTTGCATATGCTCCGTTTTTTCCAACCGAAAGTATTGTCGCGCCCGCGAGTTCATTATTGCTGCTGCTGACAAGTTTTCCGTTCGGGGTAATTGATATCTGACCGCTTACCCTCATTTTATTTACTACATCAAAAAATATTGTTCTTGATTTGACCGGAATATTAAGCTTGACCGCGATTTCATGCATTGTCGCGGGTCTGTAGCCCTTTGATTCCAAAACCGATTTTATTTTCATGGCTAATTTATTTTTGTCCATAAAAAGCCTCCATTTTTTCTTACGGCTGTCTTGTGATAATAATTTATAAATAGTATTTACTATAATCTTTCTGCTATTTTATTTTATTTATATATAACAGAATAAGTTTTTCATACATCTATCGTAATCACAAAACAATTCTGTTATATATTGCGCATGTGCATTTGCGAAGCAAAATTTTGCACGCGCCATGGCGTTTAGCCCGAGCCTATATACAACTGTTCATATATCAATTATTTATTCAGTTTTATATAATTATATAAAACAAAAAGCCCCGCTGAAAGCGGGGTTTTTAATCTTACTTGAAAAATATTGCCGCGGCATTAACTGCCAGAGTCAGCAAAACCACGATAATTGCGAGCACACGGGTTATCCTTGTCAAAAGCGTATCAATTGTCCTTGCTTTATTTTTGCCGAGGAACGACTCCGCTGCGCCACCCGCTATTGTGCCGCCGAGGTAATTATCTTTTCCCTGTTGAGAAAGAACTATTACAATCAGCCCTATTGAACTGATAAACAGCAAAATGCTTGTTATAATTTCAAAAACTGTCATTGCATTTACCACCTCCGTTTTGTCGCAATCCTTTATTATTAAAATAAATAATACCACAGTTCTCTTGCTATTGCAAGAATTTTTGTACGAAATCACATTAGAAATGAATAATATGACTTTTCGGGGAAAAATATTAAAGGCAGCATGGATGATTTAACTGCGTTTGCTCTTCAGGCTGTCAACGCCGCCGGAATGTTCCGGCGGTATTTTGTGTCATAGTCATACATATCCAAGGCTCTCAGCTGAATGAGAGCTGCTCGCCCGCGGTGTCTTCCCCTGACGGCAGGGAACCCGCTCCCGGAAGCGACTTAACCCTGTAGCGATGCGGATTTTTAAACATGCCATCGGCGT
>DATALE010000311.1:0-3170 GCA_036261235.1 Ruminiclostridium sp.
TTACCCTGTTTACTGGGATAAAATCCTCATAAATGCAAGCCAGGTTACAAACCCGTCCATTGACCCGCTGCGTGAGCCAATGGAAACGCGCGTTATCATAGGTTCAAAGCCGTCTAAAATCGAACTTAACGAAGACGGTTCACTCAAGACCAAACTGCTGCCGAACTTAAAACTTAACATGCCTATTATGTTCGGCGCTATGTCATACGGCGCGATCAGCAAGAATGCTCATGAGAGCCTTGCACGTGCGGCGACCGAACTCGGAACATTCTATAATACAGGTGAAGGCGGTCTGCACGAGGATTTTTACAAATATGGGCCGAATACAATCGTTCAGGTTGCGTCGGGCCGTTTCGGCGTGCATCCGAAGTTTTTAAACGCGGGTGCGGCTATTGAAATCAAGATGGGCCAGGGCGCAAAGCCTGGCATCGGCGGACACCTCCCCGGCGCTAAAGTTAAAGAGGACGTATCGCGTACGCGAATGATTCCTCTTGGGACAGACGCTATTTCCCCGGCTCCTCACCATGATATATATTCAATTGAGGATCTCCGTCAGCTTATTTTCTCGCTGAAGGAAGCTACAAGGTATAAGAAACCGGTATTTGTTAAGATTGCTGCTGTTCACAACGTTGCGGCTATTGCTTCGGGTATAGCACGCAGCGGCGCCGACGCAATTGTAATCGACGGTTTCCGCGGCGGCACAGGTTCAGCTCCTACAAGAATTCGCGACAACGTAGGTATACCGATTGAACTTGCTCTCGCGGCTGTTGACCAGAGACTCCGCGATGAAGGAATTCGCAATAATGTGAGCATTATTGTTTCCGGTTCGATTCGCTGCGCGTCAGATGCCGTCAAGGCAATAGCGCTCGGTGCGGACGCCATATATATCGGCACAGGTGCGCTGCTTGCGCTCGGCTGCCACCTCTGCCGCGACTGCCATTCCGGCAAGTGCAACTGGGGTATCGCAACTCAGCGTCCGGAACTCGTAAAGCGCCTCAATCCTGAAATCGGTTACAAACGCCTTGTTAATCTTGTGCAGGGCTGGGACTGCGAAATCAAGGAAATGATGGGCGGCATGGGTATCAACGCTATCGACAGTATGCGCGGAAACAGGCTTATGCTTCGCGGCGTTGGCTTAAACGAGAAAGAACTTGAAATACTCGGCATCAAACATGCCGGTGAATAATAAAGGCAATTTCCGGTTGACCTATCCTGTGGAACAGATTTCCACGCTTCATTGCATGGCAGCGAAAGGGAGATAAAATTATTATGAAAAAGGTTTATGCGATAGAGGAATATTGCCTTGCCTGCCACCTGTGTGAATATTACTGCGGTTTTTCGCACAGCGGAGAAAAAAGCATTGTCAAGGCATATAAGAAAGGAAAGCCACAGGCTCGTATTCAGGTAGAAGAGGGCACAGACGTGAACTTCGCTCTTAACTGCCGTCACTGTGACAATCCTGTCTGCGTAAAATCCTGCATCACCGGTGCTCTGACCCGGGGAGAGGACGGAGTAATCCGTGTAAATGAGGAAAAATGCGTCGGCTGCTGGACTTGCGTTATGTCGTGCCCCTATGGTGCGATTGTTCGCGGACACGGCGAAAAAACAGCGGCGTTAAAATGTGACCTTTGCACAGAAAGCGGAGACACACCCGCATGCGTGCAGGGTTGCCCCAACAGGGCTCTTGTATTTGAGGACAGGGGGGACGCGGAATGAAGTATGTGATAATCGGCAATTCCGCCGCGGCAGTCGGCTGCGTGGAAGGTATCCGCAAAACCGATAAAACAGGCGAAATTCTGCTTATTTCAGACGAGAAGTATTCGACCTACAGCCGTCCGCTGATTTCATATTGGCTGAAAGGCAAAGTCGTTGACAAAAATATGTATTACCGCCCCGCTGATTTCTATGACAAGAACGGCGTAAAAACAAAGCTCGGTGTTAAAGTAACAGCGCTTGACGCTAAAAAGAAAACACTGGCACTTTCGGACGGCTCGACAGTAGATTATGAAAATGTTCTTGTAGCAACAGGTTCCCGCCCATTTGTGCCGCCTATCGAAGGCGTAAAGGACTGCAAAAACGCGGTTACTTTCTTAAGCTGGGACAGCGCGAAAGAGCTCAAATCAATGGTTAATGAGAATAGCCGCGTTATCGTGCTCGGAGCAGGTCTTATAGGCCTCAAGGTAATGGAAGGCCTTGCAGGACACGTTGGAACTTTGACTGTTGTTGAAATGGCTCCTCATCTTATGCCGTCGGTTCTCGACGATAAGGGTGCTGAGCTTATAAAGCAGCATATCGAAAAAAACGGCGTTGAATTTATTTTCGGTGATTCAGCGGCAAAAGCATCTGATAATGAACTCACATTGGGTTCAGGCAAGAAAATTTCCTTTGATGTACTCGTCGTTGCAGCCGGTGTACGTCCTAATGTAGAACTCGTCAAAGACGCAGGCGGCGAAGTCAACCGCGGTATCGTAATAGATAACTACATGAAAACTTCACTGGACAGCGTTTACGCTGCCGGAGACTGTGTTGAAGCAGTAGATGTTGTAACAGGTGTACGTCATATTATGGCTCTGCTCCCGAACGCATATATGCAGGGTGAAGCGGCAGGCATCAATATGGCAGGCGGCGAAGCCGATTTTTCAAAGGCAATGCCTCTTAACGCAATCGGATTCTTCGGACTTCCGATGGTTACAGCGGGAAGCTATGACGGCGAAGAGTTCGTCGAAGAGGGCAGCAGCTCTTACAAGAAGCTTGTATTCAAGGACAATAAGCTTGTCGGATACATTCTTATCGGAGACGTCGACAGAGCGGGTATTTACACTGCGCTGATTAGAGAAAAGATTGACCTTGCCGGTGTTGATATGGAATTGCTGAAAAAACACCCACAGCTTATGATGTTTGGAAAAACTGATCGTAAGCGTATTCTCGCCGGAGGAGGTATAGCGCAATGAAATTAGATGCAAACGGCGTTTATTACAGGGATCTTAACGATAAAATTGCAAACTCCGATGATAAAGACATCGTAATCGACAATGTATGCGGTCAGCGTTATATCGGCTGCGGACTTAACGGTTACAAGATTACAGTCAACGGTACTCCCGGCAATGCTCTTGCCGCATATATGGACGGTTCCACGATTGTCGTCAACGGCAACGCTCAGGACGCTACAG
>DATALE010000010.1:0-3921 GCA_036261235.1 Ruminiclostridium sp.
AATTAATTGATAATATTTTACCTTCTATCGGACTATTTTGTCAATATGAAATTGATTTCATATTTATATTGACTTTTTTTTTGTTTTGTGATAATATAAATGTGACATAAGATTCATATTTGGAGGTAATGAAATGAATAAGCAAAAACAAATCCTCGGTTTCATTGCTCTGGCAATCGCAATGTTCATGGGAACCCTCGATAGTACCATCATCAATATCGCACTGCCGGATGTTATGAATTACTTCAAGGCAAGCATTAACGACACAAGCTGGATCAGTACGATCTATGTGCTTGGACTATCAGTCTTTATGATCCCCGCATCTAAGCTTGCAGACCAATTTGGACGGAAAAAAG
Organism: Ruminiclostridium sp.; assembly: GCA_036261235.1. Lineage (GTDB taxonomy): Bacteria > Bacillota > Clostridia > Oscillospirales > Ethanoligenentaceae > Ruminiclostridium_D. Next base: position 357 of record DATALE010000010.1, read on the forward strand.
TCATGCTGATTGGTCTCGTATTGTTTGGAGGAAGCTCAGCACTATGCGGATTATCAAATACGCTGTTTTTTTTAATCGCCATGCGGCTGATTCAGGGCATTGGTGGTGCGCTTATCACACCTATCGTAGTGCCTATGGCGCTTGAGTTGTTCGGCAGAGAGAAAACGCAAACGGTTGCAGGTGTTGTCGGAGCAGTCACAGCGCTGGCGGCAGCGGGCGGTCCTCCCATCGGCGGATTGCTGATCAAGTACATAAACTGGCAGTCCATTTTTTTTGTAAACGTGCCATTTGCTGTGATTTCGATCATCCTGACCATCCTGTTTATCGGGGAATCCTACGACAAGACCGTATCCAAAAGTATCGACTGGCTCGGTATGCTGTTCTTGACATCAACACTTTTCCTTCTCACATTTTCACTCTTAAAAGGGAGGGATTACGGTTGGGGTTCTATAGCGATAATTTCTATGTTTATTGGTTCGGCCGCATCTTTTGCGTTGTTTTTGTTGACAGAATCAAAAGTAAAGGCACCACTTGTCGAGCTTGGCCTTTTCAATGAATTCACATTTACAGCTTCGAGCATCTGTTATCTGATTACAGGGTTTGGCATTGTCGCTCCGCTGTTAATATTCAACTATTTTTTGCAAAATGTTTTGGGCTATGAAGCTCTGAGCGCAGCGTACATCGTCATGGCTGTTTCTCTAACGGTTATTGTCGCCATGCCGTCAGGAAGCGTGATTGCCGGTAAACTTGGGGCAAAGCCTGTTAATTTTTTCGGAGTTTTCTGCATGGGCGTCGGCGCATTAATGCTTTCAAGACTTACGGTGAATACATCTAAGTTTACAATGATTGCCGATATGGTTGTATTCGGTTTTGGACTGGGGCTCTCGTGTCAGTCGATGGTTTCCTCCATCAAGCATTTGCCAGCCGAAAAGAGCGGAATCGGGTCGGGTATCGTGAATGCTGCGAGGCAAGTCGGCACCTGTATCGGAATTGCGCTGCTTGTAAGTATTCTTAACAATAATGTGACTACCGCAAGAGCTGACATTAAGAACGCTGCAGTTTCCGCTGTCAATCACTCCGGAATTACGGCTTCTGTTAAAACAGTGATCAATCAGGATATCAGTGACGGTTTTAGCAGCGATGACAGCAATGTAAGTGCAGAACAGAAAAACCTTCAGAACAAATTGGAAGCAGACGTAAAGAATGCTTTATCAAACGTTTCCACAGTGCCCAGTCCTTCCGGCAACGAAATACTTGCAAAGCTTTATGATGGAGCAAGCAGATTGAGCGACGTAACCGGCAAGGCTTCTCAGGGGCAAAAGTCTTTAAATATTGGGATTGGGTCGCTTTCGTCCGGCCTTGATACGCTCACAAACGGGAGTGTATCACTTGTAAACGGTGCCGACACATTAAATAATGGAATTTCGCAGGCGCTTACCGGCGCACAAACGCTGAATTCGGCAAGCAGTTCGGGATTGGGTACAATGAGTTCCGGGATCGGGCAGCTGGACGTCGGAGCTAAGCAACTGCTTTCACAGTTTTCATCCGGCGGGAGTACCGGAACGCAGACAATTTATGACGGCGTGACCGGTGTTGCAGAGGGAGCCCAAAGCCTTTCATCCAACATGAACAGCTATGTCTCAGCAGTCAACAACACATATTACCTGATGATCAAAAGTAATCCCTCTTCGGCACAGCTTCTGATTGGTTACGAAAATAGCCTGGACCAAGCGAAGTCCGCCTTTGCCAATGCACAGAATGAGACGACAAAAGAACGATATAGACAACAGATTCAGGCTCTTAGCAATCTTGTAGCTTTATATACAGCCGGAACCGATCAGACGGTTACAAATGAGCAGCAGTTTGAGACAAAATTGTTGAATTATGCCTCCCAAAGTGAAAAAAATCAGAACGTCGTTGCAAGCGGTAATAAGATTACTGCTGGTACGGATAAGCTGGCAGGCGCTTCACAGAGAATATCAGACCAGTTTCATGATGGAGGCACATTTAAAAACGGGATGGAACAGGTTGCAGACGGCCTTTCCAAGCTGAATCAAAGCAAAGGCAGCCTGACCTCACTTCAAAATGGAATTAATGAATTGACGGGTGTATTGTCACAGCTTAAAGACGGAACTGGTCAGCTCGTTGACGGATCGAAAAATCTGCAAAGCGGGCTTAAGTCAGCAAAAAGCGGCAGCGAACCGCTGCAGTCCGGTTCCAGCCAGTTGATTGACGCAAATGCTAAGATCAATGACGGTGCGGTTCAGCTTGCATCCGGTGTGGGTATTGTTGGGCAGCAAAGTGAAATTCAGAGCGTTGTCAATAAGATCAAATCGGATAAGGATGATAAAATTACAGGCGCATTTGATCAAACTTTTTTGCTTTCGGCAATAATCCTTTTTGCAGCATCCATCTTCGGATTTTTCACAGATAGAAAGGATGAAAAATGAAAATTAAGCTACATCTTTTTTGATCAGATCTGTGCGCAGACTTAGCCTGCACATGAAGCTGCGCGAAACGGAGTTCAGAAGTGAAGCGCAGTTCGGTAAGCGGCATCATGAAGACAAACCTATTGGATTCCCGCAGACTTTTTAAAACTGTTTTAGAGAACAAAACAGCAGTTTTTTCTAACCAAATTTATGCACTTGAGCTGTTTGTTAAATCGCATGTCTTGCAACAAAATGTTTGCTTCACATAAAATAGAATAATGTATATAGAGAATTGCTTATTCTATAAATTTTAACAGACACAGGTGTTAATTTATGTTCAATGAAATATGCCCTCCCAATTCAACACAGCATGTTGTAAAGAAAGGCGATACACTCTGGAAGCTCTCGCAGGCTTACGGTGCCAGTATCCAAAGTATAATCGACGCCAATCCGGGAATCAATGCCAATAACCTTCAGATTGGCTCGACACTCTGCATTCCGGAAGTTGCGACCCCACCGATTTCTCCTCATGCCTGTCCGAGTAACTCGTTCTCGTACATAGTTCATTCGGGCGATACACTCTGGAAGCTCTCGCAGATTTACGGTGTCAGTGTACAGAGCATTCTCAATCTCAACCCCGGCGTTAACCCGCAGAATTTGCAGATTGGTTCGACCATTTGTATTCCTACTGCATCAACTGCACCGATTGTGCCAACTGTTCCAGCTCCGTTGAAACCTGCAGCTCTGCCTACTAAGACAGCTCCGTCGACTATGACGGTCCCACCAGTTACCTGCCCAAAAGGGTCATTTTCTTATACTATTCAGGCTGGCGATACACTCTGGAAGCTCTCGCAGATTTACGGTGTGAGTGTACAGAGCATTTTCGATCTAAACCCCGGCATTAACCCGCAGAATTTACAGATTGGTTCAACCATTTGTATCCCAACTGCATCAACTGCACCGATTGTGCCAATTGTGCCGGCTCCACTGATACCTACAGTTCCGCCGATTTCGCCGGCTCCGATGAAACCGACAGTTCCACCGACAAAGGCCGCTCCGATGATGCCGACCGCTCCGTCGACTATGAAGGTTCCACCAGTTACCTGCGCAAAAGGGTCATTTTCTTATACTATTCA
>DATALE010000018.1:0-3060 GCA_036261235.1 Ruminiclostridium sp.
CATTAACAAGAGCGAGTATTATAAGAATGACACCGACGATAAGGCGGTAATAAGCAAAGCCTTTCATCGGTTTATGCTTGATGTAATTTATAAATTTTTTAACAACAACGAGCGCAAGAACAAAGGCAACAACAAAGCCGAGAATGAGCGATCCTATTTCAAGGCCGTTTAACCTAAGCTTATGAGTAACAAGATCTCCGGCACTTGCCATTATCATAGCCGGAATTGCGAGAAAGAATGAAAATTCTGCGGCGACAGGTGTTGACAGCCCCATAATCCAGCCGCCGATGATGGTTGAAGCGGAGCGTGAAAAACCTGTCCACACAACTGCGAGACACTGGAACACTCCAATCGCAAGAGCCTGCTTATATGTTACGTTTTCAAGCCTTGTGCATGTATTGTTGTTACGGTATCTTTTCTCGGCGAACAGCATCCATATTGCGCCGAAAACAAGGGCGAGCGAAACCGGAATCGGTTTCATCATGTTGTTTTCGATGAAATCCTTAAAGATAAACTTGTCTGCAACGCCGATTATGCCGGCTGGAATCATTGCGACGATTAGCCCTGTCCATAGTTTGAAACCGAAACCGCCCGGTTTTAAGGTTTTAAGCGATTGAATTATCTTTTTGCGGTAGAGCACAATAATCGCAAGAATTGCGCCGAGCTGGATTACTACTTCAAAGAGAGTAGCAAATTCAGATGAAAAACCGTTTTTTCCGCTGAATCCGATTAATTTGTCGACGATAATCATATGACCGGTCGAGGAAACCGGCAGGAATTCCGTAACACCCTCAACGATGCCAATAATAACGGACTTAAACAGCATGAATAATGTAAAAATCATATTAATCTCCCGTAGTTATGTATTTTTTAAGCTTTTTGATACCTACCCTGATATTCTAATTTAATTTATCAGGAATTTCAATAGACGGCATATTAATTTTGTCTGCATTAATATATATAACATATAAATATTTATTATATCTGTAGGGCGCACAGTGCTAATTTATTCGGTTATATATAGATACACATTGTCTCTCCCAATTATTCTGCTATAATCAGGCATTCTGATTCGTTTTGAATATTGTATTAATTATTAATTGCGGTGATTTTCATTTCTCCGTTTTTTATCTGTGAAAACCAGAAGTTATATTTTCCGCTGCCAAGTAAAATTCCCTGCCAGTTGTTGAACATGAATTTTGTATAGGTGTTTTCAAGCGCATCCTTAAAGTTGTCGTTAACAATGCTGTCGTAATCAGCAATGAACTTGTCACTGCTGTTGATTGTCGCCTGCTGGCCGTCAATATTTACCTTTATCGGATAGGATATTAATTTTGAAAGACTGCTTTTATCGCCATTCTTTATATATTCCTTTATTTCAGCGGCAAACGATTCAACTTTTTTGCTGTCATATCCGTTATAACGTTCAGTGGCGGAATCAGAGGCAGTAACATGACTTAAACTGAAGGTTGATTCAGATTTTTTGGAACCTGATGTATATGTGACGTTCAATGTATCCTCAGACCCGGAAATTGCGGTGAGTTTATCGCTGCCTCCTTTTGCGGAAAGCGATATTCTGCCCTTTAAAATTAGTCCGGTCATTTCATGTTCTTCGGTTTCATTACTGTTGATATAAGATGCGGCAAGAACGTTTCCGGACTTATAAATATCTAATAATACTTTTTGGCCATTTAAAGTTCCTTCATATACCGAATGGGATTTATCAGCCAAGTTTACTGGATTAGCAGCAGCTGCCACAGCTTCTTTTATAGACTCTTTCGAGCTGTCTATGCTGCTTGAAGCAGCGTTTGCTTTTGAGGTAATTGAGGAACTTAAAGATGATGTTTTAGATGTGGACGGTTTTTTGGCTGAACAAGCCGACAAAGTGCTTAAAAGGCAAAGTGATAAGATAAGTATTGATTTTAATTTCATATAAAAGGCTCCTCATTTTTTATTAGCACTATTATACAATGTTTCGTAAAATTTAAATAGATACGACAAAAATAAAAGATCCGATTACGTTTTAAAAACATATTTTCGGATCTTTTAGATCAATATTGTTGACAGTTATTTTGAACTATAACCATCTGGGTTGTCTGACTGCCAGCGCCATGAATCGGCACACATTTCTTCAATTCCGAGTTCCGCTTTCCAACCAAGCTCGGAAAATGCCTTTGAAGGGTCGGCATAAACTTCAGCTATGTCACCCGGGCGGCGCGCTGCGATTTCATAGGGTATACTGACGCCGGACGCCTTTTCAAAAGCCTTTATAACATCAAGCACGCTGTAGCCGATGCCTGTGCCGAGATTGTATATATGAATACCGCCGGAGCAGGCGTTTTTGAGCGCGGCAACATGGCCTTTAGCAAGGTCGACGACATGAATATAATCGCGGACGCCCGTGCCGTCAGGTGTTGGATAATCATTTCCGAAAACGCGGAGCTGCTTTAGTTTTCCTGTAGCGACCTGGGTAATATATGGCATAAGATTGTTAGGAATACCACGCGGGAATTCACCGATCAGACCGCTTTTGTGCGCGCCGATCGGGTTGAAATATCGCAGAAGAGTAACATTCCAATCGTTGTCCGCCGTGTTTAAGTCCATCAGTATCTGTTCAATGAACAGCTTTGTGCGCCCGTAAGGGTTAGTTGCGCTAAGAGGGAAATTCTCTTTAACCGGGACGGATTTCGGTGAACCGTACACCGTCGCGGACGAACTGAATATGATGTTTTTTACTCCGGCTTCGCGCATCGCTTCACAAAGGGCAAATGTTCCGCCTATATTGTTCTTATAATATTCCAGAGGCTTTGCGACAGATTCGCCGACTGCTTTAAAACCGGCAAAGTGAATAACCGCGTCTATTTGGTTCTCTGAAAATACAGTCTTTAAAAGATCGCGGTTTCCTACATCACCATTATAAAATTTTAATGTTCTTCCGGTAATTTTTTTGACACGCTTTAAAGCTTCTTCCTCACTGTTGCTGAGATCGTCTATAACCACAACCTGATGTCCGCTTTCAAGAAGTTCGACGCATGTGTGACTTCCGATATATCCTGCGCC
>DATALE010000027.1:0-9067 GCA_036261235.1 Ruminiclostridium sp.
CAGACGCGGAAACAGGTGCAATGCGTGAAAATTCACGCATATATCCGTTAAAAAGGTGTATTTCGACAAATTCACGCTCAATGTCGACAAACAGCGTTGATTTACCATTGAGGTCCTGTCCGTTAATCGTCGAACCCTGAATTGCTTTTTGTATACAGTTCGGGTGGATATCGAGAGCGGCAGGGCGCAGCTTTATGCTCTTGAAAATTGAATAATACTTGTCAACGAGTTCCTTTTCAATGGCGAAAGCCCAAACATCAATTTCGGAGGATTTTACTTTTTCGCCGCCAGCAAACGAAAACTCAAAGACATAGTCGGCGGGGTCGCCGACGGATTGGGCAATCTGGTTTTTCACCATTCCTGCGATTTCCTTCATCTTTCCGAAAGGAAGGCTGAGCCTTCTCGTTATCGCCATACTGCTTGTGAACGTCACAACGGCTGATTTTGATTTGAAGCTGTGCGCTTTCAGTATTTTTGATATTGATGTAACAAGCGCTGACCGGTTCTTGATGTCCCCGTCTTCGACAGTACCTTCCGGCAGTCTTATCTCATCGGATTTATGTATCTCGACACCTCCGGCCGTTACGTTTCCCTCGGCAATATAGACGGTGTTTTCAATTATATCTATAGCTATCGGCATAATCCACCTCCGGTTTATAAGAAATATAATTCAATAAATAAGAACGGTAAACAGTGTTCTTCATAATAACAAAAAAGGCCCGCACAGCTTTGTGACGGGTCTAAGTAAAAGCGAAATTTTATAAACACATAAATAATAAAGTAGTTATACATTAATAGTATATCATACGTTAGGTTTTGTCAACTGATATCATTTGCTAGTTAAAAGGCGTGGAATTTGGTATTAGCACAGAAAAAAGCGCCGGCGGGAAACCCCGCCGGCGCCGAATATACTGCGTTATAAAGGCTATTTGCTGCCCCATGAGTTCGGGACAACGTCCCAGAGGTAGGTTTTTAGGTCTTTGGTGGTCTTTGTAAGGTAGTGGTCATATAAAACCGTGTCGGCAATGTCAACCTTGCTGTATACCAATGCAAGGTTTTTGATATTATCATAATCCCAATAGTAGTACCAGCGTAAATTGGATTTTGGTTCAAAAGCGAAAAGGATGGTGTTGGTGATTATAGAACCCTTAAATCTCTCATTGCTGTAATTCAAGGGATCGTTATCATATACAAGATAACCTGCAAAACGTCCTTTTGGCAAAAATACGGTTGCTCTTATCAGCGAATAGCAACCAATCCTTCCATATTCAGGGTCTGAACCCATTAGCAATTGCTCATTTTCATTGCCGAGAATAATAACTCTGCTAATGTCATTTTCATTGGTCATTCCGATTTCTGAGTAGCCTTGAAGTGTTAATGTCGCACCATTTTCGAGGCAGATTAAAAGGTGGTTGACGCCTTTGAGCAATATTTTCTGGTTGTTAAGCGTCAGGTTGCTTTTGACAATCAAATAGATATCCTTGTTTCGGTCTTTTGTTGTGCCGGTGTCTACCGTGATAGTACCGGTGTTACGGAAACTATTCGATGAAAGGACCCCGGATGTAGTTACAATGCCGGCTGTGGGAGTTACATCAACGCTGCTGTCAGGGAAAGCGATATTCTCTCCGCTTTCAGCCCACTGGGTAACTTTAACTTCACCGATATCAACACTTGAATTCTGATGGACTGTGCCGACATTACTGTATCTGTCTATATTTGCAGTTCCCTTACAGCTTATCGAGCCTTTCACGGCGCAATTATGCAGGGTGACACTGCCTTCACATTGGATATTTCCTGTTATCAGTGTATTGTATAAATTTATGTTACCTTTTACATAGGCATTTCCGTTTATGGTGTGACTATAATATCTTTCGGAAGTAAGGCTGCCGCTGCAGGTGAGGGTTGGTATGCTTTGCGCTGTGGCCGTAAAAATTTTTGCGTCCTGGTAAAGAGTGATGTTCCCCATCGAGGTCAGGTTTGTAATTGCAAGAGAACTTCCGGTAATGCTGATATTTCCTGTTGCAAAAACGTTACCATGGACGTTTTTTCCGTCAGATCCTCCGTCATATATCGGAAGGTCTCCGTAATATAAAATTGAACCGTTGATATCTACGTCCTGGATGTAGTGATTGTTTGAATCAAAAACGGTAAACAGGTTTTCAAATGGATTTGTCCCATCGGCGGGTTTTGTATCTGTTTCAGTCGATGAAGTAACGCTTTCAAACATCATTTCTGAAACTGTTACTGATTTCTTGTTACATGTTCCGTTCGCGGAAATCTTTATTTTCGGTATGCCTGAACCGTCGTCCGGAACATTGGCGACTTTTACGGTATATTTCCCCTGCCCGGCAATTTCCCCGTTTCCCTGATTTGCGGTTAAACTGTTGATAAAAGCGTTGATCTGATCGGTTTCGGGATGCTGCGTTTCGGTATCCTTAATCAGCTTAACAGTTGCGTTCACTGCTGATCTTGCGGTGAAATATGCCTTTTGTGCATCGCTATTATCGACTGCTACGGATTGTGTCGACACAACGGCAGTGGTTATGGCGGCGGCAAGAATCCCTGCAACGGCTACAGAAACAATTATCACAAGCAGGGTCGATCCTTTTTTTGACCACTTAACCATTGTCTTTACCTCAATTCTAATATGACAATAGGTTTATTCGATTTAAAACAACAAATTGCATATAAATAACTCAAACCAAAAAGATTATATACAAGCGGTCAAAAATTATTGGAAATTATACACGATGTATAACTTCCATTGTATTGTCATCAGAGATAATTCGTGATTACATAAGGTTAGACTTCCCACTTGGATCGGGAAGAGTCCAATTAAGAATATCGTCGTCTCCGATGAGCTTTTGTCCCGCGTAGCAATTGAGCGTTACTTCAAAAGTAAATTTGTTATCTTTTGTTGAGCATTTAAATGAACTGACTGTAATCAAACGTTCCGTTGTCTTGATTTTGTCGAGAAAGGTTTTCACATTGTCATAACTTCCTGTCATATTCATGCTTATACTTATTAAAACGGCGTCCTTTGAAGTATCAATTGTTGTTTTGGAGGAATTTGATTTAGAATTTGACGCAGATTTAGGTGCTGTAGAAGATGTGGGAAGGACGCTGCTTTTTCCGGAAATTACATCGGCAAAGGTTTTCAGGTTATACTCAACATCATTAGAGACAGCATCTGTATCTTTATTATTGTTATTATTGCTGCTTTTGTCGTTTGATGCAGTCGGAGTGGAGGCACCCGGTGTTGCGGCTACGGGGTCGTTAATCGTGGTTGTGTTTACCGTAAGGCCGCTGTCCTTTGCAATACCGGCCAGCCATACATTAAAAGACGCTTTGCTGAAAGAAGGGAAAAGCGGTGAGGTGGCTTTTTGTGCTTCACTGTATGATTTAGTTATAGATTTGGCTACGGTTTTTGAATCAACCGCATCCAGTTTAATCTTTTGAACATCGGTCTGGGAAATCACAAATGTGACTGTGTCGCTGCTTAATTTTGCTCCGGCGGGCATTATCACAAACCTTGCTCCCAATCCGACCACAGCGGCAAAACCGACGACAAGAAGAAAAATTTTTTCTCTGATACTGAAATTAAAATTCACTTCTATTCGCCTCCTCTTACCAGCAGGTTTATTGAAAAGTCAAAGGTGTTGCCATCTGATTTTTTTGCAACACTTTTGTAATTAACAGCGTTAAACTTTTGGGTTGCTTCAAGGGAATGTACGAAAACGGCAGGCGAGAGGTTATCGGTGCAGGTGCCTGTGATAGTCAGTGTATCGGAACTGAAAGTTATATCCGTTACGGTAACATCGCCCGGCATCTTTGAAGCAATCAGTGACAGCATATCCGAATCGGGCTCGGGTAAAGATTTAAAACCTTCCGACACCCGCTGCGCCGCCTGTTTATATTGATTGATTGCAGAAAGCTTGGTTTTCGCTTTGGCAAGCCCGCTTTCTATATTCGATGCTTCACTGCTTTTTAAATATTCCTGATTCGAACGGTTAAGTCTGTTTACCGACATATCAGAAATTAGGAGAACCGCGGTTACAGCGACTATAATCGCAATGCTTCCGACCAATACGGAAATTGCTGTTATATTAAATTTTTTATTTGCGTCGGTATCCTGAGCAGCGCGATACACTGAAAAGAAATTTACATCACTACGCATGTCGTTCCTCCTATTTAAGTCTGATTAATGCGCCAATGGCATTCAGGTATTTAGGTAAAGCAACCTTTTGATCTATTTTAATTTTTGAAATAGTTTTTACGACCTCCACGGGGCATGAGATAGTTTGTGAAAGAGATGAATCAAGCCCGTTTATGACGGAAAGGCCGCCGTAAAGATAAATGCATGAAACCGGAGTTGATGAATCCCTCATCATCTGGAACTGAACCATTTTTAAAAGTTCATCGGAAACACGCCCGGTATATTGATGAACGGCATCGGCAAAAACCGCGTCCCGGCTCAGCGTATCAGGGGTCATATCAATAAGGTCAGGTGAAACTGTTTCAGCCTGGTATTTCTGACCATGATCCTCAGACATCGCAAGAAGCCTTTTTTCCATCAGGCTCAGAGTGTTTTGTCTGCCGTATCCGAGCTTGCTCGCTAAAAGAAGAAAATCAGATGCTGAAACCGGTGCAATGCGTGAGAATTCACGCGAGTAACCGTTAAACAGATGAATTTCAACAAAATCACGTTCGACATCTACAAAAAGCGTTGAGATGCCGTTGAGGCTTTTCCCGTTTATCTGAGAGCCGGATATGAGCTTTTGTATACAGTTAGAATGGATATCAAGAAAGGCCGGACGCAGGCGAACGCTCTTCATAGCCGAATAATATCTGTCGACTATTTCCTTGTCGAGTGCGTATGCCCATATATCAGCCGTGGGGGTTTTTGCCTGAACGGGTTTTGCATATGTATATTCAAAGACGCAGTCTGCCAAATCGCTGACGGCCTGCGACATCTGGCTTTTAACCATACCGGCGATCTCTGACGACTTTCCGGGCGGCAGGTTAAGCCTTCTGGAAATTACAAGGTTGCTGGTGAATGTAGCAACGACTGATGTCGATTTGAAACTATGCTCGTTAAGAAGCTTTGTCAGCGAAGTAATAAAAGCGGATTGATTCTTGATATCACCGTCTTCAATAGTACCCGCAGGCAATTTTACTTCATCGCATTTGTGTGCCTCGACACCGCCCATTGTTGCGTTTCCTTCCGCAATATAAATGTTGTCTCCGTTTATGTCTATGGTAATAAACATTAAAATCCTCCTTTAGTATATGACAGACACCGTATCAGGAACCTGCGGCGTTATATATTGAGAATATCGGAAGAATAATGGAAATAACAATGAAACCGACAATAAAGGCAAGGAAAACAATGAGTATAGGTTCGATAAGGGAAATCAACTTTTGAATTGCATTACTCGAATCCTCATCATAATATGTTGAGGTTTTAACCAGAATGTTATCAAGGTTGCCGCTTTCTTCACCTATTTTAATCATTGAACAAAGCATAGGAGGGAAAATTCCGGCTCTGTTGACGGCTACTGAAAGTGCTATACCTCGCCGCACGTCATCGCAGATGTCGGCAATTTTCGTTTCCGCGAACTTGTTGCCGAGGACACTGCCGACAATTTCAAGCGCCTGGACAATCGGCATACCACTGCTGAAGAGTGTCGCTAAGGTTCTTGCAAATCTTGACGATATTATGATAAGCAGAAGTTTGCCGGCAATGGGGAATCGCGTTTTAAGTCTATCCCACCAGAGCCTTCCCGATTCGGATTTAAGGTAATACTTCCATAAAAACGCTATAATGGCAATGACGGCAATCATTATGTACCAGTAGTTGATAATAGCGCCGCTTATCGCAAGCAGAATCTTTGTCGGCAATGGCAGAGTGGCGTTGAATTGTTCGAACATAACGTTAAACTGGGGCAGTATAAATACCAGCATAAAGATAACGACAAGAATTATTAAAATTACGAGAACGATAGGATAGATAAGAGCCTGTGTTATTTTATTTTTCATCTTGCTGTCTTTATCAAACTGATCCGCCATGCGCTCAAGGACGTTTTCAAGAGAACCGCTGGCTTCTCCGGATTCTATCATGCTTAAAAAGAGAGAAGGGAAAGCCGCGCCTTGTGCTTTCATAGCTCTTGAGAGCGATTCACCCTTTTGGACCGATTCATATACTCGCAGAATGACTTCCCTGAGAAATTTGCCCTCAGCCTGCTGATAAAGGATGTCAAGGCATTTGATTACAGTAAGCCCGGAACTCAGCATCGTTGAGAATTGCCGTGAAAAAACAGCAAGTTCTTTAAGTTTTAATTTCCTTTTGGAAACACCGATAGGTTTGGATGCCGCTCCTGCCTGATGGACAGATACGCAGAATTGATTTCTATCACTTAGAATACGGTAAAAGGTATTAAGATTTTCGGCTTCCAGCGTTCCTGCATAGGTCTTGCCCGACAGATCTTTTGAAACAAATTGATATTCCGGCATAAAGCACCTGCTTTTCTCCCATTGGGTTTTCTATTGACATAAAAACTAAAACATAAAAGTAATAACTATATATAAGTATACTGGAGTATTGTAAAAAATGATATAAGGATTTGGCAAGAGAGTGCAAATTCTTGATAATGCATTAAAAATTATAATAAATTAATATATATTTTATAAGTTTTAATAATTTTCAGGCGATAACCTTTACAGGATTAGAATCAAGAATTTCAAGAAAAACCTTAACAATTTCCGGGTCAAACTGAGTACCGGAACATTTTTTGATCTCATTGATTGCGGTTTCTTTACTCAGTGCTTTGCGGTAATACCTGTCGTTAACCATTGCGTCATAGGAATCCGCCACAGCGAGGATTCGTGACAGGAGCGGAATTTGTTCACCTTTAAGCCCCTGAGGGTATCCTTTCCCGTCCCAGCGCTCATGGTGACTTAGAATGTAATCCGCAATATGCGAAAGTTCGGGCGCGGACTGCGCAATCCGGTAACCGATTTCGCAGTGCCTGCGCATTTCTATCCATTCGTCGTCGGTCAGCTTGCCGGGTTTTAGAAGCACCTGATCTCTGACGCCGATTTTCCCGATATCATGAAGCATTGAAAAGAGCTCAAGGTCGTTAAGCTCACTTTGGGAAAGCCCCATACACCTGCCGGTTTTTGCACAAAGACCTGTCAGCCTCATGGCATGCTCCTCGGTTTCGAAACTCTTTTCGAACAGCATTTTTTTAAGTGAAGATATGACAGAACTTCTGTAACTTCTGCTTTCAAGGAGCTTGTGGCGGTACATGAAGTTTTCGGCGATATTGAGGGTATCATTCAGATTTTCCGATAAACTTGTTTTTGTGGAATAACCCAGCGAAATGCTGACTCGGTTTTCATCATCCTGCCTGCTGTCACAGAGCTTCAATATGTTTTTGCATATCTTTGCGGCTTCCTCCGACGTAGAATTCGGCATAAGTACGATAAACTCATCACCGCCGTAACGCGCAACGACATCTTCTTCCCGGCAGGCAAGGCTTAATATATTTGCGATAGTTATCAGGAGCATATCACCCTGACGGTGTCCGAACACATCATTGGTCATTTTCAGCCCGTTGGCGTCACCCATTAAAATTGAAATCGGGTAATACTGCTCCTTGTCATATTCCTTCATTTTCTGTTCAAAATAAGCACGGTTATAGAGGCCTGTCAGCTTGTCGTGATAGCTCAGGTATGTAACTTCTTCTTCACGGCGTCGCTGCTCGCTCAGGTCGTTTATAAAAGTAATAAAAGCACCGTCTTTTTCGGAAGGAGTTATGTCAACGGTGACGTTGATTATTCTGTCATTGAATGTTTTTAGAATCAGACCGTTTTTATACGAAACCGGATTTTCAGGGGGCTCAATAGTTTTTGGCGCAAAATTCTTTTCATCGAGCAGTCTAACGACCGAGGAATATGGTTCCCCAATCTTTTCCTCGGTACAGCCAAGAATATTATAAGCAGCGGGATTCATATAATTAATTTTGCCCCTGGAATTAACCGAGATAACACCAATTGGAACAGATACAAGTGCCTTTCTTATTCGGAAATTAATAAGTCCGTTATAAAAATCAAGGTTAGTTACACAGATTACAAAGCCTTTTCCTTTTCTCCCGAGTTGGACATCAAACTTTGGGACGCCGTTATTTTCATATTTAAAATGATGGATACCCTTTTCAGCTTTTTCCGAAATAGAACTAAAGAAGTCCTGAAATTCTTCAGGAACAAATGAAAAAGGGATTCCTGTCAAATCTTTGCCAATAAGTGAAATAAACGCGGCATTACAGGCGGTAAACCTGAATGAAGAAGAGACTGTATCTTTCTCAAAGCAGGCGGCTGCTGTAGGTATATCATATAATGTACAGTCTTCCACTTTTATTCACCACCAGTAAATTAACGACAGTAATTCTAATTAATGTCATTAATCTATTTAATATTACTAAAATATGTACATACAGATACTTTTCACATGTACATTATATCATATGAAATTTCTAATTACAATAAATTTATGTTATTTTTACAAAATTTACAAAATTAAAATTAGCCATAAGCATGAGTTATATAACAATGCCCCTTAAAATACTATGGTGACACGGTTTGCTTTAATTGTCTATTGATTTTTTTGGCAGCTATTCATTATCTTCCCCCGGTAGAGTTGAGCGAACGAGATTTTCATTTACTAAGAAACTTACTCAATCTTTGTACTTTCAGCCACGGCGAAGCCGTCACTTTTCACCGCCCGCCACGGCGTGAGTGGCATAGTAGAAATTAGATGCAACTATCTTTAAACCATATAAGAACAACAAATGCACATCCCCAACAAAAATACCATCAAGTATGTTTCTTGTCGCTCAAGCCGCGACTGGCTTGCCATTTCTGGACGCGGCGAATTGTCAAATCAAGTGCAACAGTGTCAAAGAGAAGCAGCAGCCATGACTTCAGCGGGAGTAAGCCAGTTTAAGCATTTGCGTGGACGATTATTGAGAAGATCCATTGCATGGGCAACCTGTTCAGTGGAAACATC
>DATALE010000028.1:0-1821 GCA_036261235.1 Ruminiclostridium sp.
CCATAACGCGCTTAACCTTGATCTGTTCCTCCGTATCGCCACCGAGCTGAACCTTAAAAGGCTGATAGTCGGCGGAATGGAAAAAGTCTATGAAATAGGCCGCATTTTCCGCAACGAGGGTATCGACGTCAGGCATAATCCAGAATTTACATCAATTGAACTATATGAGGCGTTTACGGATTATAACGGAATGATGCGCCTTACAGAAGAAATGATTTCATACATTTCCGAAAAGGTTCTTGGGACTGTAAAGGTAAATTACGACGGCAAGGAAATTGATTTAACCGCCCCATGGCGCAGACTCACTATGATTGACGCTGTCAAGGAATACTGCGGAGTTGATTTTGCGTCCTTCCGTGGTGACAGCAAAAAGGCAGTTGAAGCCGCAAAATCCCTCGGACTTGAAATTGAGGAAAACAAAAGCTGGGGTGAAGCGCTCTATACTATTTTTGACGAGCTTGTTGAGAAAAAACTTATTCAGCCGACCTTTATTCTTGATTACCCGGTTGAAGTATCTCCGCTGACAAAACGTAAACCTGACATGCCGGAGATGACAGAACGATTCGAGTTCTTTATTAACGGCTGTGAGATGGGCAACGCTTATTCAGAACTTAATGACCCGATTGACCAGCGTGAACGTTTTGTTGAGCAGATGAAATTAAGGGAAGCCGGTGACGCGGAAGCAAGCATGATGGATGAGGACTTCCTGACTGCGCTTGAATATGGAATGCCTCCGACAGGAGGCCTTGGAATAGGTGTCGATCGTCTGGTAATGCTTTTGACCGACAGTCCTTCAATCAGGGACGTTCTTCTTTTCCCGACGATGAAACCGAGGGAATAATATACGGAGGCTTTAAGTGACGAAAGAACAGTTTAAACAAAAGGTGGAGAATTTCTGGTATTATTACAAAATTCATACGATCGTCGCAATATTTTTGCTTGTCTCAGTGGCAATAGTTATTAAGCAGTGTTCCAGCCGGGTTGTTCCTGATTTAAATGTTATTATTGCTGTGAAAAGTATAGCTGTATCACATGAACAGGTGGATTTGATCAGCAATACTCTATCGAAATTAACGGAAGATGTTAATAAGGACGGCCGCAAAGTCGTGAACTGTGAACTTCTGGATATGAGCACGGATAATCCGCAGGCAGAATCAGCATACCAGATGAAGTTTACGGCGGAACTTGCGTCTTCCAACACAGCGTTGTATATAACTGACGATAATTTCTTTAGCCAGGTGGGTGACCAGGAAGGGTTATTTTATAATCTTAAAAGGTATAATCTTCCGAATGGATACACCGTTAAGCTTTCAAAATTGCCTGATTTTAAAAAAGGCGGACTGCCATCTGAATTAGGCGATTTAAATCTCTCAATGCGGAAGCTTGAGGGACCGTCGCTTGAAAAAGCAAGTGTTCCATATTATAAAAACTCTGAAAATGTATTTAAAAAGCTGCTAAAAAACGGTGGCCTATTGAAATAAGCACTTTTAATACAATTGGTATAAATCCTCGTAGTTATAACTTAACTGCGGGGATTTATAACGTTCATGAACTTTTTCAAAACGATACTTTAACTTTTTGAATAAATTTTTAGAAGATAGTTAATTCATCATAATCGTTCAAACTTAAAATTGAGTGCATAGATATAACATGTTGCAGTTAACAAGAAATTTCTGACCTCGGCGAATTGTCAAATCAAGTGCAACAGTGTCAAAGAGAAGCAGCAGCCATGACTTCAGCGGGAGTAAGCCAGTTTAAGCATTTGCGTGGACGATTATTGAGAAGATCCATTGCATGGGCAACCTGTTCAGTGGAAACATC
>DATALE010000038.1:0-24850 GCA_036261235.1 Ruminiclostridium sp.
TCATTTTTATTCCAGGTTATTTTCGGGCGTTCGGAAGGAATAAACTTTATTCCCGGCTCCTGAATATCAGCTTCCAGGTATTGACCCGCAAGTTCTTTGTAAACGTCTTCGCCTTTACCTGCGTGAATTAACATATCGCCCTCAACAGCGAGATTGTGCGCATATTCCTGAAGCGACTGAAGACCTTGATCAGCATATTCTTTAATCAGCATATCGGTTGTCTTATGCCCTTCTTCAGCCATACATTCGGAACTGTCTATATCGCATGTAATATTCTTTGAGTGTATTTCAAGTTCCGCCGGTGTCTTTTCAATATCCAGTTTTGACGGAATATATGTTGACGAAAGTTTCGCCGAAACTGATGATATATCAATTTTTGCGGGAATTGAAGTAAACTGGAGCACATTACCGATCAAGTAAATTCACCCCAAACATATCACTTGAGGAAATCAATCAGCGATTGCTGCAAAATTGTAGACGATATCGACATAGATTCTTTATAAACAAGCTGGCTTATATTGTAATTCATTATTGCTTCTGTCGAGTCGACTTCCATGGAATTAGCAAGGCTGTCCGTAATATTGGATTCATTGTCGGTAAGCCTCGTATTTATCTCTGTTAACATATTGCTTTTTTCACCGAGTGCGACTTTAACCTTCAATATTGAATTTTGGGCGTTGCTTAAACTGCCGATAATAGTTTTTAGTCCATTCGTATTACCGCTGCTAAGGTTATTGATTACAGCGGTTAAATTGTCAACTATGTTCCCGGCCGTGCCGCCAGTGCCGTTAAAATCTGATATAATAGCGTCTAAGCCTGATGTCGACGCTTCAAAAGCAGAGCCCTTGTCTATGCTGCCTCCGCTCGCTGTCAGTCCGAGTCCAAGGTCAATCGGCATGGAGAGGTTAGCAGCATTTACATCACTTTTCGTAAGGCTGCTAACATTAACATAACTCGGTGTCGCCGCGTTGTAATTATAATATTGAAGATTTCCGGAGCTGTCGAGCTTAAACGGAGCAGGACCTTTGGAATTACCGCCAAAAATGTACTGTCCGCCGAATGTGGTATTCAAAGTTGAAACAATCTCGTCCCGGTAGCTTTTTATTGCAACACTGAAGTTCTGGAGATCGCTCGAACTGTTTGTACCATTTGTCATCTCTGTAGCTTTCTCAGTTGCCGTTTTTACGATATCATTTATTTCCGTAACAGTGGTTTCTGTCGCATTAATCCAAGACGACGTTTGAGAGACACTGTTCTGATACTGCTGATTTTCTGTGTATTCATGGCATGATTTTATCGTCTGCATAGCAGCGACAGGATCCTCCGAAGCGTGTTCAAATGCCCTGGTTGTCGAAATCTGGTTGCCGTATTTGTTTATTTCTTCGTATTTGCTGTTAAGAACCTGCCCGTATCTTTTCATCATCATAGTAGTTGAAATACGCATTTAAACCCCGCCCATCTCTGTTTAAAATTAATTTAAATTAAAGGCCTGTTGTGCCGGTTCCGTTTATCAGCTTATCAAGCATTTCGTCTATTACGGTAATAACACGGGCATTGGCGTTATATGCCTGCTGGTACTTGATGATATTTACGCCCTCGTCGTTTGTAGAAACACTGGAAATAGCCTGCCTTTGACTGTCAAGGTTCTCACCATTTATCTTCGCGGCATCTCCCTTGTTCGTAAAAGAACTGATTTCAGCCGCAATCTCCTGAGTGAAGGAATCGGCAAAATCCCTGACTGAACCAGAATAAACCTTTGTACCATCTGAAGCAGTCGGAATCGGAACTGTTCCTGTCGTTTTGTTTAAAGCAAGTACGTATTTTGTATAGTAGCTTCCCGGTTCAGCACCTGTATAATTTGTCAGGAATTTATCCGGGTCGCTTCTCCAGTCGTCAGTTATTTTTATCGTTGATGCAACATCATTATTGAGCATGTCCGCTGTTGTTTCTGAACTTGTATAACCGGTATAAGTTAAAAACTGCGTACCGGAAACATCCGAACCGTTAACTACGCCGCCTGTATTATTCATTATATTAACAAGAGAAACGGCAAACTCGTTTAGTTTCTTCTGCAAATACGGAATTCCAAGATTTCCGCATTGCCCTGTTGCAGGGTTGTCCGTGCCGGACGCGTCCCCGTTGATTACGTTTAAATACGCCTTAATAGTACCTCCGGCAACTGCCGCTGTTTTAACGTCACTCGACGGGAGTGGGGTGCGTGTTCCGTTCGGCGTCACGCTGGCGCTCCATTGAAGAACGGTTGCCCCCGAAGTCGAATCAGTTCCGATTGAAAATACATTAGCGTTATTATCGGAGTCGATTATGTTCTTGTAACTGTCACCGGCGAGCTTAACACTGACCATACCGTTTTCCTGTTCGGTTGTGTCTATGTCCATGTAGGTCGATAACTTGTCAAGCAAAAGATTGCGCTGATCGCGAAGGTCGTTTGCCTTCTGACCCGTCACCTCATAACTGGCAATCTCCTCGTTAAGGTTCTGAATATCGACTATCATACCGTTGATACCGCCTGAAATATCACCGTCCGAAGTATCGCCGACACCGCCGTTAACATATATTGAAAGTTCTTTTTTTGCGCTGTCAAGAGCGTCTTTGAGTGATTTTGAATCGTTGCGGATAGTGCTGGTCAGTAAATCAAGATCGTCTTTAACATCCTCGCTGATACTGGTGTCAGTAGGAGTGTTCTGCCCTTTTTGAAGCGATGTGATAATATTATCAATCATACCGGAAAGACCGATAAGCTTGTTTTTTGTTGTCGTTGTGGCCCCGACTTCATTAAATTTGTCTTCAATCGGGGACATAAGTGAATTCATACTGTTATAGAGGTTGTATGAAGAATTTTCGTAGCGGTAACGTACATCGAGAAAGCTGTCACGAATCTGATACACGCTGTCGACACTAACGCCCTGCCCGACCTTCTGGTTTGAGTCAGGAAATCTGTAAGCGCCCGTATCCGGTGATTTCGCAGATATATTAAGGGCCTGACGGGTATACCCATCCGTATTCGCATTGGAGATATTCTGGCTTGTAATATTAAGTCCAAGCTGTGCGGCGTTCAATCCGGAACGTGCAGATTCAAGAATTCCAAATGTTGATGACATATTTTAAGCCCCCATATATAGCTTTTAAACTGATTTGTCAATAAGCCCGGTTCCGGCGGGTATTTTGTGCGAATTTTCTTTGTTATACCCAAAAACGGACTTTGAATATAAAGCTCTGAGCTTTCCATAGAACTCAAGCCGAGATTTTGTGAGTTCGTTATTTAGTTTGTTGATTTCTTTGAGCTCTTTTATCTTAGTGCAAAGGGTTTCAAGATTCCCCTGCAAAATTTCTTTATAATCGCTCCGCGCCATCTCACAGATTTCCCGAAGGGTTTTCGCGGACAGTCTGTTTTCTCTTAAAAACGATATGCGCTTTTTTTCGGCTGACTGCATCTGCATTGCAAGCGTTTGCTCTCTGCTTACGACTTTGTCGATTTCATCGACATCTCCCGACGCAAGCAGCCTTGATTTTTCCTTTGAGCATTTATAAATCTCGTCAAGCAGTTTCTCTTCCTTTTCCATAATCTGAGCGAGCTCATGTTCCCATAAAACCGCCATAGCGAGACCTCCTTATGCCCTACTGTCCAAGAGCCTGCCGTTTAAAATGCTTGACGCAACATCTTTTGCCGATATGTTATACTGCCCCTGTTCAATAAGAGACTTCAATCCCTCAATTTTTTCTTCACGATCATCGTCCTTAACATCAATACCGGAATCGTCAACGAGCCTGCGCGCTTCATTAAGGTCAGCGCACTGTTGTGAGACTTCGAGCCTGTCGGCGTCGGAGCCTGAACCGGATACCGCTTTAACATCGGTACTGCCTGTCCTGACAGTGTCCTTGCTGAAAGTTTTGTATACTTCCTGCGGTTGCAGTCCGTTTATTTTCATATTGCCACCGCTTTCATCCATAAAGTTTCACTTATTATATCGACAGTCCGCAAAAAAAATTTAGTGTTAAATTCAAAAAATACTATTTATTAAGGTCATTAATCATTGATTCAATCTGATCCGCGGTAGAAACAAGGCGGGAACTAAGCTGATAGCCTCTCTGCGAAACAATAAGCCCTGTCATTTGGTCGGCAAGATCGACGTTCGAACGCTCGACCATTCCCTGTTCCGGTACTTCGCCGCTTACTGTCGCCGCTCCCGACACATTGTTAGCGGTAAAAAGGTTCTGACCTACGGATGTAAGAGCCGGCGAATTTGAAAATGTAAAAACTCCGGGTTTCACCTTCGGACCGTTCGCGCCGACCGGAATTGTGCTGCCGTTCGCGTCAAGCACCGCCATTCCGTCCGCAGTACCCAAAATGGTCCCGTTTTTTGTGTTCATAACAGAAAACGAACCATCTTTTGTATAGTACGTATTGCCTGAATTATCGCGCACCGAGAAAAAGCCGTCGCCATTTATGTAAAAATCCGTTGTGCTGTCCGTTATATTAATACCACCGCCCGACATATCCGTTTCGACATCGCTGATTTGCGCACCTGAGCCAGCGAGAAGAATATTGGAATTATGAGTTTCGGGACGCACCTCCGACACATATAAAAGACTGCCGAAATCCTGCTTTTTTGATTTGTACCCATTTGTATTTACATTCGCGATATTATTTGAAATTACATCAAGAGAATTCTGGTGTGCTGAAAGTCCTGCCCTGCCGCTGTAAAAAGCCTCTATCATCACAGTCACCTCTGATTTTTAATATTACTTAATCGATCCTACCTGGGTAACGAGCTTATCAAGCGCCTGCGAGGATATCTGATAAGCCTGCTGACAGCCCTGAAATGTCCTTGTCGCCGCCATCATATCAATTGTATTGTTGATGACATCAGTATTTGAGTCTTCAAGCCAGCCCTGTTTAATCTGACCGTTTGCGGCAACCGCACCGGTTATATCGAAAAATCCATCTTTTCGTTTGTTGATATTTTGGATACTTGCGCTCGTATATATGTTGATTTTATTTGTAGTCCCGTTCGGAAGCTTTATTGTTCCGTCGCTCCCGACGCTGAAATTGTTTCCGCCGACATATACCGGCGTACCGTTTTGACCAAGCAGCCTGTCGCCTGTCGGCAATGCGAGATAACCCTGCGCATCAACTGAAAAGTCACCGCCGCGTGTATATTTTACCTGTCCTCCGCCGGGCGCCTGAACTGCAAAAAATCCATTGCCGTCAACAGCAAGGTCTGTGCTGATACCTGTATTTTTAAGACTTCCCTGAGTGAGGTTTGAAGTTTCACGGTCAAGGATAACGCAAAGCGGCATATTTCCTATTTCCTGATTGTCACTCGTACGCCTTGTTAATTCCGCGCCGAAATCAGAAAGGGTGATGTTGCTTTCCTTGTATCCCACAGTGTTCACGTTTGCCGTATTATTGCCCAGAACGTCAATTTTTTTGTATTGAGTAATCATCCCGGCAGCGGCATTATAAATTCCCCTAACCATAGCGCACCTCCAAAGTTTACGATAACTATATTATAACATTAAAACAATGAAAAGTAACTAATTTGAATATTTCAATATTCTGATAACACGTTTTTTAATTTTTTTACCGCCCGCGTATGAATCTGCGATACCCTTGATTCGCTTACGCTCAAAACGGTGCTTATTTCCTTGAGAGTCAATTCCTCGTAATAATAAAGAGTTATAACGAGCCTTTCCCTTTCCGGAAGCGCTTCGATTGAACGCGCCAGTACAGACACAAGTTCTTCCTTTGCAAGAGCTGATTCCGGTGTTTCTTCCGTTACAAAACTGTCATCTTTTATTGAAGAGTCCTGAATAACTTCTTCAAAGGAAACAAGATTCACCCTGTCGCTGTCTGCCATTGCCTGAACGATATCACTCTTTTTGACTCCGAGCTTAACTGACAACTCTTCTTCTGTCGGCTCTCTGCCCGTCTCGCTTTTAAATTCCTCGGCTGCCTTTTCAAGGACCTGAGCCCTTTTGCGGACTCCTCGCGGCACCCAGTCGTTGCGCCTCATGTAATCTATTATTTCCCCGCGTATACGGTAAGTTGCATATGTCTCAAACGTAACGCCCTTTTCAGGAATGAATTTTTCGACTGCTTTTATAAGTCCTATCATGCCGAAACTCACAAGGTCGTCTATGTCGACGTAGCTTCCGCTGACAGCTGCCGCCCGCCTCGCTAATGATTTGACAAGCCCGGCATAAAGAATCACTATTTTATTGCGCAGTTCTATATCAGGGTTTTCCCGATAACTTTTCCATAGATTAACGACAGTTTCCTCATCAAGCAGCGTCTGCATGGAAGCCCTCCCTTGCAAGTTGTTTACACCGATTCAAAACGGCGATTATCTCATGCTGCGACTGCTCCGACAGCCATTACTTTTATATCATTTTCAACTTCGTTGTATGAAACGACAAAAAGATCGGGCAATGCTTGCTCCGTTAACCTCTTAAAGTACATTCTTACAGCCGGCGAAACAAGTATTACCGGAGTTAGCCCTGCCTGATTGAATTTGTCCACTTCGCGGCTCACGTTATCTATAATATTCTGTGCAACTTCGGGATCAAGTGCAAGGTATGTCCCGTGATCGGAAGAACGAACGCTCGATGTAATCTTTGCCTCAACGGCAGGGTCAATGGTCAGAACTTTGAGTTCACCGTCAGGAGCAATCTTATGAGTTATGGTCCTTCTGAGACTTTGACGTACGTATTCGGTCAGAACGTCCGCGTCCTTTATTCTCGGAGCGTTGTCGGCTATCGTTTCAAGAATCGTAACTGTATCCCTTATAGGTATATTCTCATGCAGCAGATTCTGGAGAATTTTCTGCAAATCTCCGACTGAAATTTTTGCCGGGATAACTTCATCTACAAGAGCCTGATTGTGTTTTTTCGTAACATCAAGCATACTGTTTATTTCGCGCCTGCTTACCAGTTCTTCCGAATGCCTGCGGATAACTTCCGAAAGGTGTGTCATCATAACAGATGCCGGTTCAATAACCGTGTATCCGTCCATTTCCGCTTCGTCGCGTTTTTCCTGCGTAATCCATCTTGCCTTTAATCCGAACGCGGGTTCAACAGTGTCGATGCCGTCGATAAGGAAATCGTCGCCCAGCGGGTTCATTATCAAAAGGCTCCCCACAAGTACGCTGCCTTCCGCAACCTTTTCTCCCCTGATTTTGATAATATATCTGTTGTTCGGCAGCTGAATATTGTCCCTCATACGTACACTCGGTATGACAACTCCGGTTTCAAGCGCAAACTGCCTTCTGAAAAGAACAACTTTGTCTACAAAGGTACCACCCTGTGACTCCTCCACAAGCGGAATAAGACTGTATCCGAATTCCATTTCAATGGTTTCAACTTCAAGCATTGAGTAAACATTTTCAGGGTTTTTAAGGCGCTCTATTTCACTGTTTGCAGCGTTAAGCTTCTGGGTAGTTTGCTGTTTCGGTTTTAATTTGCTTCTTTGTTTTCTGTCAACGAGAAAGCTCAGAACGATAAATGCTGCGCCGATAAATAGAAGAATCAGCTTCGGAAAACCGTTTATAAGCATCATCAAAAGGAGAACTATTCCTGCTGTGCGCAGAACGAGCGGCTGTGAAAACAACTGTTTTGAAACTTCCGTACTCATGTTTTCTTCCGAAGCCGCGCGGGTTACGATGATACCGGTTGAAGTGGATATGAGCAGAGCCGGCAGCTGAGCCATAAGTCCTTCGCCGACCGTAGCAATCGTATATGTACTCATGATTGACGTAATATCGCCGCCGTTCATGACACCGAAAATTATGCCGCCGGCGATGTTGATAATCATAATAACAATAGCAAGAATAGCATCGCCTTTAACAAATTTTGAAGCACCGTCCATTGAACCGTAAAAATCCGCCGACCTCTGGATATCGCTGCGGCGTTTTCTCGCCACATCCTCAGTAATGAGGCCGCTGTTAAGGTCGGCGTCAATTGCCATCTGCTTACCGGGCATAGCATCCAGTGTAAATCTTGCCGCAACCTCGGCAACACGCTCAGAGCCTTTTGTAATTACAAGGAACTGGGCGATAACAATTATTAAGAATATGATAAGACCGATTATTACATTTCCTTTAGGAATAACGAAAGACCCGAATGTTTTGATAACCTGGCCCGCGTTTCCTCCATTGCTTAATATAAGTCTTGTCGCTTGAATTTCAAGAGACAGCCTGAACAGTGTAGTCACGAGGAGGAGCGATGGGAAAATTGAAAATTGCAGCGCAGTTGTGATGTTTGTAGTTATCAGCAAAATTATAAGAGCAAGCGACAGGTTAAATATCAGCAAAAAGTCAAGAAGCTGTGACGGAAGCGGAGTTATTATAATCAGAATAATCAATACAATAGCTATTGAAATGATGCTGCCCTTTATCGCATTAATTGCTTTCACTGCAAATTCACCGCCTTTAATTAAATTGACTAACTTCTTCCTGCTTTCTTCAATCGGAAAATGTAAGCGAGGACCTCGGCGACAGCCTTGTAAAATTCTTCGGGTATCTCTTCGCCGACTTCAACTGTTTTATATAAAGCCTGTGCAAGCGGCCTGTTTTCCAAAACATGAACCCTGCTCGCAATCGCAATTTCCACTATTTTCAGTGCCACATTGTTTTGCCCTTTTGCAACGACAACCGGAGCTTTTGTCTTATTCCTGTCATATTTTAATGCGATAGCGTAATGAGTAGGGTTTCTGATAACGACATCGGCGGATGGAACCGCCTGCATCTGGCGCATACGCGCCATTCTTCTCTGTTCTGATCTGATTCTTCCCTTTGTTTCGGGGTTGCCTTCCAGGTTCTTGAATTCTTCTTTTATTTCATCTTTGCTCATCTTAATGCGCCGCTCATAATCCCACCACTGAAAGAAATAATCGACGACGCCTATAATAAGAAACGCGATTGAGGCTTTGAAACATACGTTTAATAAGAGATTCGCTGTCCATGTGACGGATGTCCCGACTGAAACATTATATATTGAAAGCATCTGCGGAAGGTTTGCGTTGATCTCGTTAAACATAATCAAGCCGATAACAGCTATTTTAACGATAGATTTAATAACCTCGACAAATGATTTCGGCGAAAACATATTTTTAAAGCCATTTATGGGATTTATCTTGGAAAAGCTCATTTTTGCCGCCTTTGGTGCTACCAAAAGCCTTGTCTGAGCCATTGTCGCAACAACGCTTGAAATAATATTAACCACAAAAAGCGGTATGAGTACTCCAGCGGACACAAGAGCAACCATGGCGAACCGCTGTTTAACGTCCTGAATTCCGTTAACCGGCTGTCCCAATGACCTGAAGAAAAATTTTATTCCGCTGGCAAGTGAGCTGGCATACTGGTTTCCTGCTATTTTAAGGATACCGAACATACAGATGAGCACAGCCGCTCCGACGATATCCTGGCTTAGAACAACGTTACCTTGTTTTCGCTGTTCTTTTCTTCTTTTCGGGGTAGCTTTTTCGGTTTTTTGACCCGCCAAGAAAAGTTCCCCCCTATGTTCCCGTTGCTATGAGCTTAATAACCTCCGCGGACTTTTCAATCAAATATGTAGTAAGCTGTCCGCATGCTGTAACAATTGCTGTCAATGTAACAAAAATTATAATAATACCCACAAGAGCCGTCACATACATGCCGATTGTAAAAACATTAATAGATGGTACGGCTTTCATCAACATACCTATAGAAAGCTGACTGATGACTTCAACTGCCGTAACAGGAATGGCTATACGAAAACCCAGTTCGAAATAATCTTTTCCGAGCGCCACAATGAAGTGCATCGACTGCTGTGTCGGAACAACCGCGCCCGGTGAAACCAGCCTGAAGGAGTCACTGACAAAAGTTATAAGTGACAAGTGCGCTCCGCTCAGGAAAAAACAGAATATCATTATAATATTGAACAGGATGCCAAAAAGCGGCATGTTGACGCCGGTTCGAGGGTCGTACATCTGAGCCATTGCAAGTCCCATCTGCGCATCAATCAGTTCACCGGCAAGCTGGACAACATAGATTATGATACTGACAATTACCCCTAGTGATAGCCCGATTAACAGCTCGCCCAAACTCA
Source organism: Ruminiclostridium sp. (assembly GCA_036261235.1). Taxonomy (GTDB): domain Bacteria; phylum Bacillota; class Clostridia; order Oscillospirales; family Ethanoligenentaceae; genus Ruminiclostridium_D. The sequence goes on from DATALE010000038.1 coordinate 10,105, forward strand.
TAACAACAAGCTGAACTAAACTGTTTATTTCAACCTTGATATCGGTGAGTGTCGGCGTGACGACAAGAGCGCAGACAAAGCCGAGCGCCGCGCGGATTTGCATCGGGATATTTTCTCTCCCCAAAATAGGATTGAAAATGAACGCTCCGCTCATCCGCATAAAAACAAGCAGGAATAAATTTAATTGAATTCCGAACAAAACCGGAAATGTCAGTGTCATAACCCCCATTATCCTATGGATTCATTTATGCCTATCTCAAATTTGCAATCAGGTTGAACGCCTGCTTTGTGAAATCAGACAATACTGTTACCATCCAATTGCCCGCAACAACGATAATTATGATAACAACGACTATTTTAGGTATAAATGTGAGGGATTGCTCATGAATCTGTGTAGCCGCCTGAAAAATTGAAATAAAAATGCCCACTATTAGACAGATAATCAACATAGGCGCTGTGACAATTGTTGCTACATATAAAGCCTGACGCAATAAATCAATTATCTGACCTGAATTCATAATTTAACTCCAATTCATTTCCACCGACGGCTCAGCGGATAATTTATTAAACAGCATAGCTACTTGAAACTATGTACAAGAGATTCAACAGTTAGGCTCCACCCATCGACAAGTACGAACAAAGCAAGCTTTAAAGGAAGTGACAGCATTGTCGGAGGGAGCATCATCATGCCCATAGACATAAGTGTTGAAGAAACAATTATATCTATAACAAGGAATGGCAGATATATAATAAATCCCATCATAAAAGCTTTTTTAAGTTCACTTAAGATAAACGCCGGTATAAGCACATGCGTCGGTATATCGTTATTTGTCTTCACCTTGTCGATCTTAGCCATTTTTAAAAAAGCTTTCATGCTGGTATTTTCAGTATTCCTCAGCATGAATTCACGAAGCGGTTTCAGCGCGTTTGTTTCGGCCTGCTGCATCGTTATTTTATTGTTTACATAAGGCTGGTAAGCGTCCTTGTTTATCTGCTGCCCGACTGGCATCATTATGAACAATGTCAGAAAAAGAGCGATTCCGACAAGCACCTGGTTCGGCGGAGACTGCTGAAGTCCAAGCGCATTTCTCAGAAGTGACAGTACAATGATGATTCTTGTAAACGATGTCATCATTATAAGAATCGATGGCGCAAGCGATATTATTGTAAGTAAAAAGATAATTTGGAGCGTATTCGCGGTCCCTGACGGAGATTCGACACCGTTTAGCGTTAAAGAAATACCGGTGTCCGCAGCCGCCACGGCAAATCCTGCGGCAAAAACTGCCGCAAAAACAAAAACTGAAACAAGAAACTTTATAAAGCGCCTGCGTCTATTGACCGATTTTACTTTTTCTGTTGTTTCGATTTTCTTAGCAGCGGTTTTTTCTGTTAAATTATTCATCACCGCCGCCGCCTTTCTTCTTGAACGAAAAGCTGTTGATTTTTTCTTTCAGCTTACCGTCAGGTAAAGTAGCTTCCAAAGTTGTTTTAAATATTTCTGTAAAACTCTGTTTCTCAATTTTAAATTCTTCAAGATCAACGCTGTCTGCCTCAAGTTCCTTAAGAAGCGTCATTCCTCCGGGATTCGCTCCGACAATAAACAGTTTATCGAAGCTTTTAATCAGCATTATATAACTGTCTTTTGTGATTGGAAATTTCTCCAGCACGGTAAAATATTTTCCCTTGCCGTTAAAGCTCCCGTTTAATGCGACCGCGCGCGTTACATACCACGCGAGGAAAAAAACAACGGCGATTGCAATTAGGATACCGATCATTCTTAAAAGATCGGTCAAAATACTCCAACCCATACGCTTACCTTTCCACTAATTTTTGCCGTGCTATCGCCAGCCGTGTTCATTTTCTACAAACACGGCTGGACGGACACCGCTCAGGGCATCATTTATTATCAGTTTGGTACAACTCTGGCTATCGCAGCAAGAAGCCTGTCACCCTGGAACGGTTTGACAATAAAATCCATGGCTCCGGTCTTGATTGCCTCAACAACCATGGCTTCCTGTCCCATTGCGGAGCACATTATAACTTTTGCTCCCGCATTGATTCCCTTAATCTTTTTAAGGGCTTCTATGCCATCCATATTCGGCATTGTAATGTCCATTATAGTTAGGTCAGGATTATTCTCTACAAATTTCTCTACAGCCTGAACGCCGTCCTGCGCTTCATCGCAGACTTCATAACCACCTTTGGTCAGAATATTTTTGAGCATCATTCTCATGAATGCGGCGTCGTCAACTATTAATACTTTTTTCGGCACGACAACAACCCCCTGTTACTTTCCATTGTTTTTTGGATCGATTATTTCTGTAATGCGTACGCCGAAGCTTTCGTCTATGACCACTACCTCGCCGTGTGCAATTAGCTGACCGTTTACTATGACATCAACGGGATCACCGGCCTGTTTGTCAAGTTCAATAATGGAACCAACTGTGAAGTCAATTACTTCTTTTACAAGCTTGTGGGCTTTTCCGACCTCAACCGAAAGTTCGAGCGGAACATCCTGAATTAAATCGAAATTCGATTTTTCCGCCGGACCGAGCGGTGGCTGTGAATCAAAACTCGCAAGCTGAACTGGTTTTACCTGCGACATCGGCATTACCGCGGCTGCCGCTGCCGTTTGTGCCGGAGCAGGATTATAATACTGCGGCGGCGTTTGCTGATATGGCGAATACTGTGGAGCCGGCTGAACCGGCGGTGCGTATTGTGGCGTCGGCTGAACCGGCGGTGCATACTGCGGTGTCGGCTGAACCGGCGGCGCATACTGTGGAGCCTGTTGCTCCGGCGGCGCGTATTGTGGAGTCGGCTGTTCCTGTGGAGCATACTGCGGTTCCTGCGGAGCATACTGCGGTTCCTGCGGAGCATACTGCGGTGATTGCTGCTCAGGTAACTCCTGCTGAGCCTGTGGCTGTTCAGGTAATACTGCTGCCTCACCGGAATCCTGAGGTTCAGCGCTGAGTCCAAGATTTTTTAACATGGCGTCGACAAGTTCAGCAGCGAACTCACGCGTCATTATCATATAAAGGTCGCTTTCAAGAACATCTTCCACTTTGAATAAAAAGCGAACCAATATAACATTGTTAGCCTGTTCATAGATGAAGTTAAGTTTCTCCATCCGGTTTTCCTCAGTCAGCATGAACGCTGAAGGAGGAGAAATATTAACAGCCCTGCCGAGAAAATTGGATAGAGCAGTTGCGGAAGAGCCCATCATCTGGTTCATAACTTCGGCGATTGCACTGATTTCTATTTCGCCGAATTCCTCGCCCACCATATCGGCTCCCATCAGAGCCTTAACAATTTCTATGGCGTCACTTTTCCTGATTATCAGTATATCTTTACCGACAATGCCTTCAGTGTAAGAAATGATAACTCCCAGCGATGGTACTCGATCAATATTCGATATTGATTCGGTTGTACCGATTTCAACGGTCGGAGAGGTTATAACGACTTTTTTTCCCATAATGTTCGAAAGTGCAGTCGCCGCAGATCCCATACTGATATTGCTGACCTCACCGATAATGTCTTTGTCTTGCTGGGACAGTTCTTTTACAGTCTCATTTTGATTGTCGTCCATTTATAGCCCCACCCTCCAGCAGTACTTGGTCTATTCTGATTGCCACATGGTTCCTTATAGTTCCTATAGTGCCTCGAAACCATTCATTTTTGTTTGACATAACGACTGCTTTACCTGTAACAAGCTTATCCAGCGTAATTACGTCGCCTGTCTGCAGATCCATGATATCTTTAAGCGTGACATGGCTTTTGCCAAGCACTACTTTAAGCTCAAGAGGAATGGAATTTACTTTTTCAACAAGTGATTTCTTGTTTGTTAAACGCTCTTCCTCAGACGATCTGCGCGCCGTGAACCAATAACGTGTATTCAGATGTTCAAGAACCGGTTCCAGAATCTCGTAAGGCATACAAAAGCTTATGTCGCCTTCAACATCCTTGATTTTCACCTTTAAAACGATAATTACGACCGTTTCGTTAGGTGACACCAGCTGGCTCTGTCTTGAATTGCTTTCGAGCCTTAAAAAATTCGGTTTTATTTCAAAAACATTGGACCATGCGTCTTTTAGCAAAAAAGTCATATCCCGGATGATCTTTTGTAAAAGCGTGACCTCAATGTCGGTATAATCCCTGTCGACTTCATAGATTTCACCCTGACCGCCCAGCAGCCTGTCAACGATTGCGAAGGCTATCGGCTGACTCATGGTTATCATCGAAGTTCCCTGCAAAGGCAGCATTTCGATAACGCCCATCAGGATATTTTCCGGCAGTGCATTTGAATATTCGAAATAGCGCTGCTCTTCTATGGTCGCAACCTCAACTTCACAGTAGTTGCGCAGCGTGCCCGACAGAAACGATGACAGCACGCGTCCATAGTTCTCGTAAATAATGCTTAGTGTTTTTAATTGTTCCTTATTAAATTTTTTCGGTATCTTGAAATCATAGGGCCGCACCTTTTTTTCATTGTTGCCCGATTCAAGTTCACTGTAAGCGATGTCACCGCTTCGCAGTGAATTCAGCAGATCATCAATCTGGTTTTGAGAAAGAACTTCTGACATTGTTATCCTCCGTCCCGCCGAAAGCGGCATAGTTCATGCGGGAAAACGCAAGTTAGAATACGCTGCCTTAAAACCGAGGTGGCTTCACGGTGAATTTCCACCGTTTTCTTTTGTTCCCCTGTTAAAACGAGACAGCCTCTGTTCCACTATATGCGGCGGTTCACCGGATTGAATCGCCAAAACACCCTGAATTGCCAGTTCCCTCTGCTGTTTCCGCTGCTCTGAGCCGGATTTGACCCGGGCGGCAAGAGGCATCAGCAGAAGATATGCAATTATGCCGGAATAGACAACCGGAAGCAGTGCTTTCGCAATTCCCGGAGCAAGGGTTTGAGGCCCTTTATAAGTATATAGCATTTGAACAATTTCGACAAGAGTTCCTAGCATTCCTATTCCTGGGGACATCATTGCTATTCTTTCGATAAACTCCTGCGCGGACTTTTCCTTTTCGGCGTAAAACTCGGCGTCGCTTTTAAGTATGCTTTCAATAGTTTCCCTGTCGGCAGACCCCGTTATCATAGCAATTCCTTTTTTAAGTATCGGGTCTTTAATTTCGCTTTCCAGACCTTCAAGCGCCAGAATACCTTCATGCCGTGCAGTCTGTACTAAATTCATTATTTTTTTGGTAAGCTTCTGCGGTTTTTCGGGTTTTTTTAAAGCGGCAAAGGCACAGCCTATATCTCTTAAAAAGGATGTCATGGGGCTCGTGATAAGAATAAGTCCCGTTATACCGATCGCAACAAAAACAAGGGCCTTGAAATCTATCAGCTTTGCCGGATCGCCCCCGCCTGAAACAACGGCGACAACAGCAGCGGCGCACAACACGAGCCCCATGATAAACGACATTAAAGTCGGCCTCCTATGCCATAAAGAATGAATTAAGCGTCAAAAACATCGTCGTCGTCCCTGAAGTCTTCTCTCGGAGTAACCTTTGGCATTGCATTAGTAAGCCTGTAAAATTCAATCATTCTTTTTATAACAGTCTGTGCCTTTTCGGAAACAAGCACCTTTTTGCCGCTTTTCAGTGAAATCACTGTATCGGGGGTTTCTTCAATAAACTCCATTTCAAAGGGATTCACATAAAACAGCTCACCGTTCAACTTGGTGACTTTTATCACGCAATCACCCCCTTATAAATTATGATCTCTTCAGATTGATAAGTTCGTCCAGCATTGAATCTGAAACCGTGATAACACGGGAATTCGCCTGATAACCACGCTGAGTAACTATCATATTGGTAAATTCCTTAGCCATATCGACATTGGACATTTCGAGTGCATTGCTTCTGATTTTTGTAGTACTGCCGTTCAGTGCGACTGTATACGACGGATTACCGGAGCTCTCAGTCGATTCATAGTCGTTGTTGCCGGCCTGAGCAAGACCGTTTTCATTAACGAATGTCGCGAGGGCAACTTTGAGGTCGGAGTATGTGGTTGTACCGCCGGATGTCGTCGCTATCTGAATCTTGCCCGGTTTGCTCTGATAGCTTGCCGAAATACTGCCGTCATTATTGAAGGTTATATCTCTCAGGTCCTTATAGACATTGCTGTCGATTGTCGTTCCGTTAATCGATACATTTGCTCCCTGCAGGCAAATCGGAGACATTGTAGCGCCATTGTCCGAAGTACCCATAACATAGTTGCCGCTTGCATCGACAAGATAGCCGCTTGTATCAAATGTAAAGTTACCGACCCTTGTATAATATGAGGCTGACGATGCGTTTTTATTTGTACTTACCGCAAAATATCCGCTGCCGTCAATATAAAGATCCCACGGGTTATCAGTAGTCGTCGCGCCGGAACTCGTCATATTTTTCGAGACACCGGAAACCTGAGCACCATAACCGACTTGAGATGGGTTTGTTTCGGCTGTTCCACCGTTGAGCGTCTGATAATAAAGATCCTCAAATTGGGTTGAACTTGATCTGAATCCTGCGGTGTTAACGTTAGCAATATTATTTCCTATAACATCCATAGCGGTCTGCTGGGCACGAAGGCCTGTAACAGCAGACATCATTGATCTCATCATAAGAGTAAATCCTCCTTAAATTATAACGGCTGCGCGGGCTTATCAGCCATTCAAAGCCCGATAACCTCCTTATTAAGGACCGGTTATGCAATCACAGCTCCATCAATATTTGTAAACACATTTGATGATGTTTCACTTACCGGCATTGCGGTAACGACTGTTCTGTCCTTGACACTGACGATAAATGCAAGCCCATTCATTAAAATCAGCGAATCTGAAACGCCTTTTGACTGCGCTTCGTCAACGGCTCCGCTTAGTTTCTTAAGGTCGCTGCCGTCAAGTTCAATGTCACGGGATTCAAGCCTTGTCAGTGCATGCTTTGAAAATTTGACCTCATCGGTTCCCGATATCGCATCATTCAGGACATCAGAAAACTGGACGCTTGGGGTACTGTTTTTTACGCTTGCGCTTTGATTCTGGGCTGCCTGCACCGGAGGCGTTAAAATAGAGTTAAATCTTATTTCGGGCACATGATCACTTCCTTTTGATTATAAGGAATTCGTCGTGTCCGTTGACGTTTTAGAGTTTAATTCAACATCAGATGAATAAATCCTTTTAATATCGGAATAGTCAATCCAATTCGAAGATACTGTGCCGTCGCCAGCTGTTGACGTTACATAGTATTTCGGAGTTTCCGAACTGAAATCCACGGCTTCGACCTTTCCGTTTACAGAAACGGTTACATATTTGCCGTTTGAATCAGTATTAATCGCGTCATAGGACACATTTTTTCCGACCACGCCGGACGCCATTGAATAGTTTTCGATTTTTACAAGGTTCTGGATTGCTTCAACCGTTGAAAATTGAGCCATTTCCTGCATATACTGGTCGTTTGAGGTGGAACTGCTCGGATCCTGATATTGAAGCTGCGCCGCCAACAATTTGAAAAAGTCTTCCATATCAAAATTGCTGCTGCCTGATGTAGTAACTTTCTTGCCGTTTGACAGAAGACCGGAATTTGTTACATCTGCAATGCTTGAAACGTCCACTCCTAAACCCCCTTTCAATTTTATGCGAGAATACTCAATCCTGAATCTGAGTTTGAATAAGGCTCTGTCCGAGCCGCCGCAGGTGCTGCGGTAATACTCCCGGTATTTTGCATTGCGGGTACCCACTTCGGAAGGTTATACTGGCTGCTGAAATTCTGCTGCTGTTGCTGCTGTTGCTGCTGTGAAGTCGAAGCGCTGAATCCGCCAAGTCCGGTATATGAAACTTCCGCCTTATTCATCGTTATGCCGTTATCCTGCAGAGATTTTTGAAGCTCGTGCATTCCTGACGCCAAAAGCTGACCGGTATGCTGGTTGTCCGCAGTAATCTGAAGTGAAAGGGAGCCCCCCTGGGATATGATTTTAACGCTTATACCGCCGAGGTCTTCCGGACTTAAATGAATTCTTACTTCATTGCGTCCATTGTCAACCGCCTGTTTAACGGCGTCGGCAACCTGATTGGCGGCATTGGCCTTGTCTGACGGTTCAAACCTTTGAATATCCTTTGTTTCCATCTTGTTAACCTGTGAAGCACCTGCCAAAAGATTCGCGGAATCATTCTTCTGATCTGATTTGTCATCACCGCCGCCCGCACTGTCAGTATCAGTGCTCTCAGCCTTTTTTAAAGCAGCAGTAATTTGCTGTGCCTGCTCAGAAACAGGAACCGTCTTTACTGAACTTTCAGCATTCTTAACGGCATCGGTAGTTTTAACAGCTGTCCCTGCAACGGATTTCTGCACGGCAGAAATTGCACTGTTCTGATTAGCTGTGCCATTGATTTCTCCGCTTAAAGCCTCACCGTTTACATTCACCGAGGCCTCTGCAGCCACACTCTGAGAAGGTACTGTTTCACTGCTAACATGAACTCCGGCCTCCGCTGTATTAAGCTGGGCGGAAAATGTGCTGTTCTGCAGGTTCCCGACAGGGCTCGAATTTTTCAAGGTCTGTGGCTTTAAAGCATCTGTGGCGATAATACCTGCCTGCGCGCCATAATTCCCGTTTACCGAAATGTTTAATCCATCCGCCCCGGCAATGTTAAGTGCCGCTGTACCGGCTGGCTGTGCTGAATTTCCTGACTGCGCCGCGGTATCCCCACCGATTGACGGCAAAACCGCCGCATTAGCATTGAGAATCGTGGAATTTGGCCCTGCTGTCACTGCTGCAGTGGCATCCGGGTTTTGGGCTTGATTCTGAATCAGGTTTGAAAAATCATTTCCCGCGGCCGAACCGGTTTTTCCGGTAATAAGTATTCCCTGAGGCACCATCTGAGCAAGTTCGGTCAAATCGCCGGCAACAGTATCCACCTGCTGAGCATTCTGCGCTGCCTGCTGACCCTGAACTTCAGTGTTCGTCTGCACCGGCATTTGAAACATAAATCCAAACGCCGCCAAAATCTGTGCCGCACCGCCCTTTTCTTCAAAATCATCCAATATGTCGCCGAAATCAGAGGACGATGATTTTTTGCCTGCCGCCGTACCTTTAACTGCGGGTATATCAACTGCATTTATCTTCATTTTTTTCACCTCCTTTCAATGATGTTTATGTTCTAACGCCTTGATGTTATGAGTTCTTCAATTTCTTTTTCTTCTTTTTTGCCCTCGTCGTATATAAACTGCTCCCGCTGCTTTCCATAGAGCGCTTCGATTGTCTTTCGTTCTTTCACCTTCTCAATAAGAAGGAGCCTTTCTCTTTCCACATTTGCCGTCTGCTTTTCAATGTTTCGGGAAGCAACTTTTATTTCATTAACAATATCGCTGAGATAAGTATTGATTCTTACCGCCTGAATCGGGCTCATTCCCTTGTCGGCAAGAGCAAGGTATTTTTTTGACCAAAGCTCAAAATCAGCTTGAAGCAGTTCCTTTTCTTCCGTCATTTTTTGGAGGGTTTGTCTTTCCCGGCCAAGCGAATCCTTTTGCTCACTTTCAAGATGTTTTCTTAGTTCAAATACCGACTGGAGCCTGAATATAAACTTCATTTGGCCTTATCCTCCTTTTCAGGCAAGAGCGCTTCTCATAAGATCAAAAGTTTTCCCCGCGTCAAATCTGTCGTCAACCCATTGCTTCAGAAATTCCTCAATTTTGTTATGATATTTTATCGCCATGTCAACTTCCGGGTTGCTTCCGTTTTTATAAGCGCCGATGCTGATAAGGTCGGAGTAATTTTCATATGTAGCCATCAGGTTTCTCATCTGCCCGGCAAGTTCCACATGTTCCCTCGGGACTACTTCCGTCATAAGACGGCTGATGCTACGCAGTACGTCGATCGCCGGATAATGATTCTTCATTGCAAGTGCGCGGGTAAGAACAATGTGTCCATCGAGGATACCTCTGACCGTATCGGCAACAGGCTCGTTCATATCGTCACCCTCGACAAGCACCGTGTAAATTCCCGTTATTGAACCAGTATCAAAGTTGCCGGAACGTTCAAGAAGCTGCGGCATCATCGCGAAAATCGATGGCGTATAGCCCCTTGATACAGGCGCCTCGCCGGTTGCAAGTCCAACCTCGCGCTGCGCCATGGCAAATCTCGTCAGCGAATCCATCATGAGCATGACCGACATTCCCTTATCGCGGAAATATTCTGCTATCGTCGTTGCAACCATCGCACATTTCAGTCTTGCCATTGCAGGCCTGTCGGAAGTTGCAACAACAAGAACCGATTTTTTCATGCCGTCTTCCTTGAGGTCGCGTTCAATAAAATCACGAACCTCACGGCCACGTTCCCCGACAAGACCTATAACATTTATATCAGCCGAAGCGTTGCGGGCAATCATACCGAGCAAGGTTGATTTACCGACGCCGCTGCCAGCGAATATGCCAATTCTTTGTCCTCTGCCGCAGGTCAATAACCCGTCGATTGCCTTTACTCCAAGATTAATGCGTTCCTTAATGCGCGGCCGGAAAAGCGGGTTTGACGATCTGCCGTCGATGTTATAATAATCTTCCGCTTCAATCGGGCCTTTGTCGTCAATCGGCGTACCAAGCCCATCGAGAATTCTTCCGCGAAGCCCCATTCCTACCGGAATCGAAAAAGGCATTCCGGTTGATTCGACTCGGCTGCCGGGGCCGATACCCGAAAGCGTATCGAACGGCATGAGCAGCATGTGCTTATCCTTAAAGCCGACTACTTCTGCCTTTACGGGCTCCTTGCCTTTTGCGGGATAAATTCTGCAAACTTCCCCTATGTTGACCGGAGGGCCAACTGACTCAACTGCAAGCCCTGTTACCCTGTCGACATTTCCGCTGCAAACGGCAAGATCGGCTTTATCGAGCACATTGAGCATACTGCTGATTGCCATAATGACCCTCCTTCTGAAATTATTTATTATCTTTTAATCATGAGGGCAGATAATATTTTTTGCCCTTTCAAACTGTACATTAACACTTGCGTCAATCGTACCAATGGGAGTTTCAAGAATACAAAGACCATCCTCGCCGTCGACTTGAACCGTTTCAAGCTGTGAAAGCCCTTCTATTGCATTTTTAAACTTCTGTGGATCTTTTTTTACTGCGCTGCAGCCCATAACATTTGTCTTAAGTGTTGCTTTTTCGACATTGCTTATATGTAAAGCTGCTTTACTGTACAGTCCGAAGAATGCTTCGTTGTTATTTCCCAATTCCATTTTTATGATTTTTTCAGCAAGGTCAAAGGCTTTACAGAGGAGTTCGTTTTTTTCTGAAAAAAGACTGCAATATTCCGGAAGTTTTATTGTCAAAGCCTCAATTTCGTCTGCAATCGGCTGCTTCTCACTGACAGCCGCTGAAATAGCTGTTCTAAGGCCGTCGCGGTATCCGGTATCATACCCTTTTTCAAAACCCTTTCTTTTAGCGCCGTTAATCGCTGCTTCGGCTTCGGCGTTAACCCTTGCCATTATATTTTGACTTTTTTTAAAAGTTTCCTTCATTATGTTCTCTGCTTCAAGCATTGTATTGTGCAGATGAAGTGAATTACCCGTCGTTACGGAGTAGTAACCGCCGGTGTCGTCCTGACGCAGAATTCTATGACTTTCGGCGATTTCAGACATTTAAATTAACTCCTTTCGCGGGTAATTTCCTGTGCAAGTTTTGTCAGCCTTAGGCGGGCTTCTTCAAGTTCCTGCTGCGGAATTGGCCCTAGATATTGTTTTACATCAAGAACCTTTTCCTTCAAACGCATTGTCAGGGCGTCTGTAACCGAATTAACAAAACTCTCGTCAGCTCCATTAAGCGCAACGGCAAGATCTCTTATATCTGCCTTTCTTGCTATTGCTTTTATTACGTCGGGCTTTAAAAATTGTATATCCTCAAACTGAAAAGTAAAATTTCCTTCTTCAAGGTTTCTGCGCGGCAAAGCGACATTTTTGACTGCCGGTCTTACAAACACGAATTTTTCATTTTGCAGTTCGCTTTCCGGACTTTCTGATTCTTCCTCGATTTTTTCATAATCTGTCTCTTCGGAAGCTTCCGGTTCGCTTTCGACCTGTTCTGGTTGAGTGCTTTCTATATTCAGACTTTCCGGTTTATCTTCCGGCATAGCTTCATTTTCGCCGGATATGTCATCATCGGAATATTCGCCGACAAATTCATTGGTTTCTGCAATAATTTCATCATCCGTCTGCTCCGTTCCGGTTGTCAGTTCCTCTTCTTTCTGATTCAGCGGAGCATTTTCGGTGGACGTTTCATTCACTTGCTGTTCAGTTTCCTGTTCAGCCCTGGATTCAATTTTCTCAAAAGAAATATAATTTAAATTATCTATATGATTTGCCAGGTCTTGAGCCAGCAAAGTATTGAAAGGAAAATTTCGGCCGTCAGCTTTCAGAATCATACTCTGCGGTTCTGGTTTCATGAATTCTGAAAGAAGTTCCTTATATTCAGGGGCCTCGCGGTCAATTGTAATATTAAGAATATTTTCAGCAAGCTGGAATGCAAAATCAACGCAGTCTGAACGTTCTTCGCTAAGCTGTTTGTAAAACTTCATGTCAAGTGCTGTCAGCTTTGTAATAAAGTCCTGCGCAGTTCCAAAAACCATTTCGACAGATTTTTTTTCGCCGTCTTCCCGGCCCTTTTTAAGTCCCTCTTCAAAGCCCTTTTCACTGCCAGCTCTTAAAGCCTCATTAAACGCCAGGTTTGATTCTATACTCGCCCTCTCGCTTATCTGAATTGCTTTGCTTAAAGCTGCTTTAAGGGATAATTCAGCGCTTTCCCTGGCGTTTTTGGCCAAGATTTCTTCGACATTGCCTGTTTCATCGGATATTACCTCACCTGACGTGTCCTCAAGTTTAAGAACGCGCGGTTCCTTGTCATACAAAACGCGGCTGCTTTTAATGACCTTAGACAAGGATCTCATCCTTTCCGCCGCGGTTTATAACGATTTCGTTAGCTTCCTCAAGCCGCCTTATGGTCTGGACAACCTTCTGCTGTGCTTCCTCGACCTCGCTCAAGCGGACAGGTCCGAGGAATTCTATTTCTTCCTTTATGGTATCCTGCATTCGTTTTGTCATGTTGCCCATGATAAGTTCTAAAACTTCTTTGTTTGCGCCTTTGAGTGCCACAACAAGGTCTTTTGTATTGACATCGCGAAGAAAACGCTGAATTCCACGGGAATCCAGATAGATAATGTCTTCGAAGACAAACAGACGACGTTTGATTTCTTCTTCAAGGTCCGGATTTGTCTTGCTGAGTTCATCAAGAATATATTTTTCCGTCGAACGGTCAACGCGGTTAAGGATTTCCGCAATAGATTTAACACCGCCGATTTCTGTAAGATTGCTTGTAACAACGGAGGAAAGTTTCTTTTCAAGTATGTTCTCAACTTCCTTGACAATCTCAGGCGATGTTCTGTCCATGGTCGCAATACGCTGCGCAACATCAATTTGTTTATCGCGCGGAAGCTCTGATAAAATTGCGGCTGCCTGTTCGGAAGTAGTATAAAGCAAAATCAGTGCGATGGTCTGCGGATGTTCGTATTGAATAAAAGAAAGCAAGTGCTTCGGATCGGCTTTTTTAAGGAATTCGAAGGAATGCGCGTGAAGAGTATCTGTAATCCTGCTTATCAGCATCATAGCCTTCTTTGAACCGAACGCCTTGTCAAGAACCTCGCGGGCATAGTCGATGCCGCCCTCGGAAATATAGTTCTGAGCAATGCAGAGTTCATAGAATTCATTCAGGGCCTCATCAATTTTCTGTGAATCGACCCTCTGAATTGATGCTACTTCAACAGTCAGCTGCTCAACTTCTTCGTCTTTAAGGTAGTGATAAAGCTGTGCCGCCTTCTCCGGTCCCAGTGATATGATGACAAGTGCAGCCTTAGTCTTGTTCGATAATTTTTGTTCCGATTTCGGCAAGCTTGTTCACCTCTAAATATCAATTTAAGTATTTTAATCTTTCAGCCAGTTTTTCAATATCTGAGCCACAAGTTCAGGTTTCTTTTCAGCAAAGGCTTCAATCTCACGCTTGACGCTGTTTGATTCGGCCTCTTCAATTGTTTCTTCGATGCTCTTGATGGGTGGCAAACTCTTCTTGTCCTCCTGGCCTTTCTTCTCGGCTTCTGCCTGAGCGGCAAGCAACTGTTCCTCAAGCTCTTTCGCCTCACGCTTTTTACGGCGCTTTCCAAGAATAACAAGCAGTATTACCGAGCCGATAATGATAATCAGGGCTCCGAAGAAAATAATGTAAAGTATCATATTTCCCGGCGTCAGAGCCGGCAAAGTCCATCCGCGCGCGGCGCTCGACGATGCAACAGACGCACTGGAGAAACTCATCTGTCCGATGCTGATATCTTTTACATTTGCCCCGACAGCGTCTGCAATATTTTGTTTCAGCGCCTGTATATTAGCGTTTGCCGCAGCCGCGTTCCTGCTGTTAAGAATTACGGAAACCGAAAGCTTTTGCAGTTGTCCGCCCTTTTTCTGAATCTGTTCCTGCACACTGCCGACGAGCATGCTCGCGGTTTCATTCGCTTTGGAATCATACGAGGAAACACCGGAATTACTCGTATTCGCGTATGTCGGCTGAGTTCCGCTCACCCCGGCAGTGCCTGCCGCCCCGCTGCTGCCGTTATACGTCACCTCGCTGCTCTTGGAAACATATGCGTCGACACTGCTCGTATAACTTGTGGTAGTCGTGCTTTTGGAGCTGAAATCTATATCCGCGTTTACGACAATATTAATATTGTTTT
>DATALE010000045.1:0-3978 GCA_036261235.1 Ruminiclostridium sp.
ACATTTCTTAATTATGTTCTTATTTTCGGAAATTTCGGCGCACCGAAGCTCGGGGTAAACGGAACTGCTATCGCAACGACAGCCGCACGGTTTATTGAGACTTTTATACTACTTACTCTTTTCGTCAAAACCCAGAAAGAAAGTATTTATAAAATAGAATTTAAATCAGAATTGCCAAACGGTTTTATAAAAAAGACACTAATTATCGCAAGCCCAATCGCACTAAACGAGTTCCTTTGGGGATTCGGCGACTCCATGTATTCTGTGGTTTATGGGCACATTGGGGCGGCGGCAGCAGCGGCAATGTCGCTGACTTCACCTGTACAAAACCTATCAGTAGGACTTTTCACAGGTGTTTCGACGGCAGCCGCAATACTTGTCGGAAATAAATTGGGAAAAGGGGAGTACGACAGCGCATACAAACTTTCTTTAAAATATATGAAACTCTCGGTTATCGGCTCAATCGGCATGGGAGGAGTCGTAAGTATATTCGCATGGGTCTATTCGGGTCTTTTCAAAGTTCCGGTTTCAACCAGACATACTACTGTAATTCTGCTTTACATCTTTTCCGCATATCTCTTCGTCAAGGTTTCCAATATGGTCTTATCCGGCGGAATCATTCGCAGCGGCGGCAAAACAAATTATACGCTTTATATGGATATATTCGGGACATGGATCATCGGTGTTCCAATCGGATTTCTTTCAGCGTTTGTTCTGCATCTGCCCATTGAATGGGTTTACAGTCTTATAACAACGGAAGAGGTTGTCCGGCTTATAATCGGAGTCTTTATTTTCAAGTCTAAAAAATGGATGAGGCAGATAAGTAAAGGGACGGGGGACAAAAACAGTTATGAAGCGGCGTGACTTTACTTTGACCGGATAATAAGCATAATAACTATTTTTGGGGGAGTGACAGTATGATAAGCAAGGTCAGTCTTAAGCAGAGCGCCGATTTAATTCCGGAGTTATTTTTATATCACAAGGTCGGAACACTTAACAATCATATGCTTAATGTGCTAAAGGCGGAAAACCGCACACTTGATTTTCACGTTCATGAGTCTTCCGACGAAATGTTTTACTGCATTGAGGGTGAATTCGATATCGAGTTCGACGATGGGTTAACACATCTACGCGAAGGGGACTTTATTATCGTACCCAAAGGGACGCGTCATCGTCCTGTCTGTAACTCACTGGTTAAATGTCTTCTAGATATAACCGAATAATGTTTTAATACATCCTTCGGTTATATATAGTTCGGGCTAAACGCCATATGCGTGTGCGATTTTTCGCTTCGCGAAACACACATACGCAATATATAACATAAAAAAATTAGCACTGTGCGCACTAAGATATATTAAATATTTATTATGTTATATATAATTGAGGTTGAATGGACGCTTAATAAAGAAAATACAGGCAGGACCTTTAAAGGTTAACGGTTTAAAATTTAGCCTTAAAAATTGTTACTAAATACTTAAAAAAAGTCATTAAATATGTTATAATAACATAATACTATATATGATATTATAATCAGTATGCGGAGTGTGAAATAATGAAATCGAAAGTATTCTATACCGATATGCACTCAACCTCGAATGAAAATCTGCTTCAAAAACTGCAAAGGCTGATAAAAACTGCCGGTATCGGACAAATAAACTTTGAAAATAAATTTTCCGCAATCAAGATACATTTTGGGGAACCGGGAAATCTGGCTTTTCTAAGGCCGAATTATGCCAAGGCGGTTGCCGACGTTGTGCGCGAGCTCCACGGCAAGCCGTTTCTTACCGACTGTAATACTCTTTACGTCGGTGGGCGAAAAAACGCGCTTGAACATCTTGATTCAGCTTATCTCAATGGTTTTTCACCTTTTTCGACCGGCTGTCAGATTATTATTGCAGATGGGCTGAAGGGTACGGATGAGGCTATTGTACCGGTTGAAGGCGGAGAATATATAAAAGAAGCAAAAATCGGCCATGCAATTATGGACGCGGACGTTATTATTTCACTCAGCCACTTCAAGGTGCACGAGGCAACAGGAATCGGCGGAGCGCTGAAGAATATCGGGATGGGCTGCGGTTCCCGCGCGGGCAAAATGGAGATGCACTGCAGCGGAAAACCTCATGTCGAACAGACCCGGTGCGCAGGCTGCGGTTCATGTGTAAGGAATTGTGCTCATGGTGCCATTACTATCAATAACCGCAAAGCGTCTGTCAACCACGGGAAATGTGTCGGGTGCGGAAGGTGTATCGGAGCATGTTCGTTCGACGCAGTCGTTCCGGGTTCGGATTCTTCCAATGATATCCTCAATAAGAAAATTGCCGAATATTCTTATGCTGTTCTGCACGGCCGCCCTCAATTCCATATAAGTCTTGTTATCGATGTTTCACCTAATTGTGACTGCCACGCAGAAAACGATATAGCTATTGTACCGAATGTGGGAATGTTCGCTTCGTTTGACCCGGTTGCTCTTGACCTTGCCTGCGCGAATGCGGTAAACAAACAGCCGGTTATTCCCGGAAGTTTGCTCGACAAGAGAGGGGATACACATCATGACCATTTTACAGATACCCACCCAACAACCGACTGGAAAGTACTTATCAGCCATGCGGTTAAAATGGGACTCGGCAGTGAAGAATATGAGCTTATAGAGATATAAATAAGAATCAGACTGGTGCATGGAACAAAAACGCCCGAGGCCTTGAGCCGGATGGCGTTTTTGTTTTATCGATTAACAAATGAAATGCCTTGAGAACCGTAAAATTACAGTGCAGAGGAGTATCTTTCGGCTGCAAGCAAGGTGGTTTCTTTTAATTCATCTGAGCGGATACAATTATCATGGACGTTTTGTATGGATACCATTTAATTGAAAATCATGCTATAATTAAAGACACGGTGTTACAAAAACGGTTTATAAAGGGAGCATTAGAAATGAATAGTCTGGTTGTTTTTTATTCTTTTGAAGGGCATACGCGTTTTGTAGCGGATATAATTGCCGAACAGTTAAACTGTGACACGTTTGAGCTAAAACCGGTTAAGGATATACCCAACGAAGGGTTTTTAAAGTTCTTTTTAGGTGGAATGAACGCAATTTTTCGTAAGAAGCCGAAGTTAAGAAAGCCTGTTCCTGATTTGAACAAATATGATATGATATTAATCGGTACTCCTGTTTGGGCTTCAAGTTTTGCGCCTTCAATAAATACTTTTCTATCGGATTCCAATCTTAATTCAAAAAAGGTTTCTTTTTTCTTATGCTACGCCGGTGAGAACTGTGATAAATGTGTCGAAAAACTTTCCAAAGCACTGAAAGGCAATGAAATTCTCGGAAAAATCGGATTCAAAAGTCCAGCCGGGAACAATTCAGATAAAATCAAAGAGAAAACTAATGCATGGCTTTCGGAAATCAAGAAAAAAGGAAACTTTGAAAACGATTAAATTTAAAATTATGGTATTATGTTGAGTACTCCTAAAAAATCTGAGGAGTACTCAATTATTTTGTCTCTTATTATTAATACAAAAAATAGTATGTCTTTAAACCGGACAAAAGTGTAAAAATATAGATATAAGTACTTTTTTGTCGTTGATAAATTTTATTTATCTATACAAAGATTGGAAAAGTGGATTAAAATTACATAATTCGACATAAAATGAGTACGAAAAAATATAGAATTAAGACAAGGTTTAACGATATAAGGATCCGATATTGTTAAACTTTAAACTAATAAGGTACTGAAACAAATTAAAAAAGTTCCAGGCAGCTTTTTCAAACGACAGGCTGTAATTCCTTATTAGAATATTCCGTTTTTGACAAGGAGGAATAAAAAATGAAAAAGAAAATTATATCACGAATCATTTCATGTGCTTTGGCGTTTTGTGTTACAGGCATCGGTCTCGGTGGACTGACCGCAAAAAAGGCGTCTGCGGCAACTGTACCTGTAAAGCTCTATTGGGCTCAGATTGATAACTACCGCGGATATGATG
>DATALE010000053.1:0-5017 GCA_036261235.1 Ruminiclostridium sp.
GTACATATCAACAAAGAAAACAAATTAAAATTTGAAAGTCTGGCGGTTATATGTTAAGAGATTAATAAGTAAAAATTTACATAAAGATAAATTTCATTAAAGGAATCCGCATCATAATATTTTTTATTTTCAATTGCGAAAGGAAGTAAATAAAATGCTAAAAAAAAGATTGACCGCAGTTGCTGTGATCTGTATGATGGTCGTCGTTCAGGTATCTTCGGCAACTCTGCCGGCATACGGAAAGGATTTAACCTCGACCGCCGATAAGAGTCATTGTTCGACTTTGCTTGATCCTGAAACTGGGAAGTACCTTCCTGTAAGAAATGTTGAACAGGAGTTCGCTAAAATCACAGCGAGGCAGCCAAGAAATACTGCGCTGGAGAAGAACTTTGTGGAACACCACCAACAGATGCGCCAGAAAAAAAATACTGTTAACAGCAAAGCATCTGCTCCGGTTCCCGGAGATGTCGCAGGTGGATTTACGTATACAAATGATTTTAGGAAAAACTTTACGCAGGGAACCGCTATATCGTACGACATAATTTGTCCAACAACTGTTGGTGGAAACAATAGCAACTATTTGTACTTAACATCGACTGATAGGGCTTCGAGTGGTACTGAAGCGCTTATTTCATATTACGGTCAAAACAATATGGAATTTAAGGTCTATGACTGGGCTCGGCCAGATGGTGATCAGTGGCGAATTTCAATGCCAATAGACACTTTAACCCCTTATCTTCGTACTGGAACAATACATAATGTGAACTATCAATATATAAGTGTCGAGATGTGTACTGAATTTGTAAGCGGAGATACGTGGGAAAACATTGTCTGGCTTAAAAACTCCAATGGTACATTTGATCTGATATATAACTATTACTATACCAGTTCTTTAGAGAGTGAGCAGAGAAGCGTTACCTGGGGACCAATAGTTGAAACTTTTCAGGATTCCTATTCAAATACGAATACAGTAGGGTTTAACAATATACGTCTATGCCAGGCGGATTCAAAGGGAACGTGGAGTGGCTGGTCTTATTTATCGGATTCTGAAGCTGGGGCATATGATCTTGCCCAAGGCTTTAAATTCGTTTTCTCGGACCCCGATTATGCATATGCTGTAAAATCCTGAATACAGAGCGTGTTGAGACAATATTATTTAAATACCTGAAATAATTCATTTTTACCACTGATTAAATCTGCTGTTTGATTATTGTTATCTGTTTCCATACGATATAAAAGTCCGTACTATGATTCGTTCACATAGTATGGACTTTTAAATTTAAGTCAGAAAGCATGTGAGCCCCCGCCGTAACTTTGACGGTGAGGGCTCATAAGGCTCTTTATCATGTAAATTAGGAGGCGGTCAAGAATGAGAACCACAGAAATTCAAAGAGCTGCAAGAGCAGAAAGCCAAAGAACAGGAAAAGTAGTATGGTATTTTCAAAAGGGAAACAACGAAGGATTTGTACGGCCAAAAGTTTTTCTGCTGTTCTTGCATGCTTCATCAAGATTAACACCGTCTTTTGACGGAACAATTTTGTTTCCGCAATCAGCGCAGATGTGTTCATGCTTTTCAGCATTGTCTTTACTGCCTTGCTGACCTTTAATATCAGGTTCATCTGGTTTTCCGGTTGAATTAAAACGCGTCTGCAATTGAGGACGCGTTTTTCGGATTGGAACTTTAGCGAAAAATAACCACCGGATCATTTAATAAATAATATTTAACTCTGCGCTACTTGAATTAGCGGGATCAATCAAAGAATGAAAACAATAATCAGCACCATCATTTCTACCATCAAAATTAAAATTATAAGAACCTTTGCATTGGCTTTTTGCATCATCAAGACTATCTCCAACGCTTCTTATAATAGAGACATTACGTGTACAACTGGCAAGATAGTTACCACTACTTGACGAATATGCACGATTAATTGTAACTGCTCTGTTTGTCCATGTGGACTTGCGCAACACCCCATTCTTTTGACAAATAAAATATGTAATTTCGATTATACGGTTAATAATTTTAGTTACCAATATATTGTTTCTTTTACAGATAAATTTATGGTTTAAGTTGACACTATGGCTATTGAATAATACAATAAAACAAGAATAAAGGAGGTGAAATATCATGAACTTCGTTTTGGACTTGTTGAATTACATACTAGATTTTGCGCTGAAAGGCGCAGGAGTTTGGGCACTCATCATCTAGGGCTACTGATAAAAAAGTGCGGGGAGTATATCGGCGGTCTCTGCAATCGGGGCAAGGATAAATAGCGCGCCTCAGTCGAAATGGTTGAGGAGAGCAACATTCTGCGCTTATCCTTAAAATTCTTAATAATAATTCCTATCAGCAAGGGAGATAATTAATCATTATTTGCATTATTTTTGGCAATTATGTAGACTTATTCAAATAGCACTATGCCGGTTCTGCCGGTCTTTATATTCGATCGGGTTAAATCGAATATCAGATTTTTCATTGATTTCTCTGAGAGCGTGCGTCAATGACATTATTTTAAAATCAATAATCCTTTTGTATTTTTTTCACATCGAAAATTCTTTAAAATATTCTTAGAATATTAAAACCGCATTATTTATTAAACGGGATGTCCGTTGCGAGACGGTGCGAAAAAATCTGAACCTGATCAGGCATAAAAAAACGCGTCCGCAATTGAGGACGCGTTTTTCGTATTCATACCGATTAAAGATTTATACGTTTTTTAACAAGCTATCTTTATGAATCAGTTTCCTCTGCCTATGTTGGCCGATGAGGCCTGTTTTGATTTTATATGAAGTTCCAGTTCAATCTGCTCCAAAGATTTTTTACTGGTTTCAATTACTTCTTTTTTAACGAAAAGGAAAGCAAGTAGCCCTGTTATAGCATAAAGGATGAACAATAGCGTCCCCATTTTTTGCAGCAATACGGGAAATGTAAGGGCTACCAGCAGATTTGCCAGCCAGTTTACCATACTGCTCAGTCCGATGCCAACGCCGCGAAAATGCAGCGGAAATATCTCGCCCAGCATTACCCACACCACGGGTCCCCAGCTAACCCCAAAAAAGATAATATATAACCCGAGGGACAGCACCGTGAGAACCGGAGAAAGAATAGAGCCGGCAAACAGACTGCCGAATATCCACAACAGCAGCAGGCAGATAATCATACCCACGTTGCCGATAAGCAGCAGCTTTTTGCGGCCTATTCGATCAATAAGCTTCATGGCGACCAGAGTAATGAGAACGTTTATCAGCCCAATGAGGACTGTGCCGAAAATAGCCGCCGACTTGCCAAGCCCCATGCTCGCGATTATAGTAGGAGCGTAGTAGATCACGGTATTACAGCCGATAATCTGCTGGAAGAAGGCAAGCCCTACGCCGATGACAAGAGCTGGCCGTGCCCATCCGAGAGCAAGATCTTTCAGACTGCCGCGATTCTGCACGTTAGCGTTATAAATCTGATTAAGTTCGAGCTCGATATTTTGACCATTTCGCAAACGGTTAAGAACTTGACGGCCTTCAGCTTCCCGCCCATGGGTAAGAAGCCACCGGGGACTTTCCGGTAAAAAGAGTATTCCTATCAACAGTATGGCGGAAGGGAAGAAAGCAAAACCAAGCATCCAGCGCCAGCCGCCAGTCGTAGCGGAAAAACCATAACTGACAAAATAAGCGAACAGGATACCGATAGTAATCATTAACTGGTTTATACTGGACAGCGCTCCACGCTTTTGGGGTGGTGCAATTTCAGAAAGATACATCGGTACCAGCGTTGAGGCGCCTCCTACGGCAATCCCCAGTAATATTCGGAAAGCAATGAGGATTTTTATCGAAGGAGAATCTGCGCAGCCCAATGACCCAAAACAGAAAGTAATCGCCGCTGCCATGATAATCTTTCTGCGGCCGAGCTTGTCAGATATTATGCCACTGAATGCCGAGCCAATCATAGCTCCTACAAGGATGGAGCTTACCACCACTCCTTCCATAAAAGAAGACAGCCGAAATTCATCGGTAATAAACAAAATTGCACCTGATATGATGCCCGTGTCATACCCGAACAGCAAGCCGCCCAGCGCTCCGATTAAATAAATAAATGAGTTGTTGATTCTGGTGTTCATCTGAATTCTCCTTGAAATGAGAATATGCAAAAAAAGTAGATTTCATTAGAATGTTAGATATATAGTATATCTCGAACGTTTAGTTTTAACCGTTTCACCGCAAAGGGCACCAGGCAAAGATAAATGAACTTATAGAAAATCCAAAATTCAGAAAAAACACAAAAAATGGAGAGTCAATTCATACACCCGGCTAACTTCTTAAAAAAAGAGACAAACAAAAAACAAAACTCGGTTTACAGTTTTTTATACGAATATAAATAACTTTTGAAAAGTTGGATTATAAAAGATGTAAGATAAAAACGCGCGCGAAAAGTAACTGTACATGACTTCGATTCGTTTCAGGCCATTTACGCTTAATACAAATTTATCTTTGGCAGTCCTATCGTGAACAAGTACTACGTCTGCATTACCATATCATTTCCTCTCTTATACCCATGACAGGCAAGGCATTCGTGTAACTATGACAGACTTACTTTTCAAGTCGATTTATTTGGGACCGGATCTTTTCGCCCGCAAACAGCACCGATAAAACCTTTTTTTGTCTTTATAAGTTTGCAGGCCTTCGGGCAGGCAATACAAAATAATTCGGAATTTAATTTCCCATACTTATTGACAGGTGTTACGATAGCTTTCCTTGATTCTCCGTTCAGTACATAACGAGCAGCCTGCTGACCGATTTTTTCCGACTCATAAGTTACGTCATCAACAAGGTCATGGACGTAGCAGGCATTGCCGCAGAAAAACAGCCAATCCGGTATCTTCGCTTCAACGGATACTTCCTCAGCAAGCTCACGTTCGGGGATAAGCCCTACAGACGTAATAAGCGTATCGCAATCTATATAGCTTTCCTGTCCGTTTATAAGATTCATTATGGTCACACCTGTTATCCGGCCTTTTCCGTGAATTTT
>DATALE010000062.1:0-2616 GCA_036261235.1 Ruminiclostridium sp.
ATAATAATGCCCTTCCTTCGAATTTAATCATTATCTCTGTTGAGGATTTGTTTAAGGAGAACTATGAGAAAAATAAAAAGCTCTTTGCTTAAAATTACAAAGGAATCGCCGGAAGCCAGAAAAAAGCGAGTATCTTCCGGCGTGAAATTTCGACATTCCGTGATACCGAAAATAAAAAAACGTGATGTACCGAGAAATTATGATGATACTAATTTTTGATAATGCAACCTCAGTCATGCGTAAGCTTCCTACTTTTTGCCATACGGTAAAGTTTTTTAAAATAATGTGGATTCTACTCAAGCAGTATGAGGGCTTATAAAAGCCAGCGCATAAAGACGCTGGCTTTTACTTTGTTCAATATAATTATATGGGATAACATTCAAAGTCAGGCAGAAACCTTTTTCCACCGGAGCCGAGAAAAATTTCTAACGGCACAGATTGACTTTGGGGAAAATTAATGATGAAACAGCCGCACACCTGTAAACGCCATTGCAATATTATATTTATCACAAGTTGTAATGACGTTATCATCACGAATGGATCCGCCGGTTTGGGCAATATATTCCACACCGCTGCGATGCGCCCTCTCAATGTTATCGCCAAACGGGAAAAATGCGTCGGAACCCACTGAAACGCCGTGAAGTGTTTTAATCCATTCCTTTCTCTCATCACGTGTCAGAGGCTCCGGCTTTTCTGTAAATAGTGTTTCCCAGCAGCCATCGGAAAGAACATCCTCAAAATCGTCTGAAAGATAGACATCAATTGCGTTGTCTCGGTCCGGGCGGCGGATATTTTCCTTAAACGGAAGACTGAGCACCTTGGGGTTCTGCCTCAGATACCATTTATCCGCTTTATCACCGGCAAGGCGGGTACAATGAATTCTTGACTGTTGACCTGCTCCGATGCCGATTGCTTGACCGTCCTTTACATAACATACTGAATTTGACTGTGTATATTTCAATGTTATCAATGAAATAATCAAATCAATTTTTGCACTTTCGGGAAGTACTTTGTTTTGGGTTGGCATGTTTTTTAGCAGTGCTTCGGATATTTCTACTTCATTTCTTCCCTGCTCGAATGTGACGCCGAAAACAACCTTTTGTTCGATCGGGTCAGGCCGATAAGTTTCATCTATCCGGATTACCGTATAATTGCCCTTCCTTTTGGATTTTAGGACTGCAAGCGCCTCTTCATCATAGCCAGGCGCGATAATACCGTCTGAAACTTCCCTTGCGATGAGCCTTGCTGTGTAAATGTCGCAGTTATCGGACAGCGCAATAAAATCGCCGTATGACGACATCCTGTCGGCTCCTCTGGCTTTTGCATAAGCCAAGGCTAGCGGAGAAAGCTCCAAGTCATCTGCAAAGCAGATTTTTCGAATCGTTTCACTGCTCGGTGTACCAACGGCAGCGCCTGCCGGGCTGACATGTTTAAATGATGCAGCGGCAGGAAATCCGGTTGATTCTTTTAGTTCGGTTACAAGTTGCCATCCATTTAACGCGTCCAGCAAATTGATATACCCGGGTCTGCCGTTTAAAATTTCTATCGGCAGTTCACCTTTTTTCATAAACACCCGGGCAGGTGTTTGATTTGGGTTGCACCCATATTTAAGCTGCATTTCATTCATGATAAAACTCCTTTTAACAAAATCAAGAGCCGATCGTCCGGACTCTTGTGCCCAGACGGTCGGCTCTTTCTGTCATATTCCCTTGTGGTATTCCACTTCCGTCAGTCATATGACTTATGATTATAAAATTACTCTTAAAACAAAGTTTTGTCAAGACCCTGATGATGAAGTTTTCCCTTTATCTGATACCTGATTTGTTATGTAGGTTCTATCTATGTAGTTGCTTGAGCAGCCAAGCCATGTTCTGGCCCAGATTTTTCATATTATTTACGCCTTCGGTATCATTGAGGACATCGCCTACATTCTTTCCATAGACCATATTCCAATACGTTGAGCCTGCAATAATTACTTCTTTGTTTAATAAGAAATGGTTCATGGCATCAACGGCAAACATCCCCCCGCCTCTTCGAACAGCACAAACCGAAGCGCCTACTTTATATTTAAGCATTTCAGAATTAGTTGCAGCAACTGCACCGGCCCTTTCCAAAAAGGCTTTCATTTTCGCAGTTACATCAGCTGAATAGACAGGAGAACCCAATAAAATTGCATCAGCCGAGACCATTTTTTTAAAGCAGTCAAAGAAGTAATCGTTTTTAAAAACACAGTTTCTATTACCCTTGCAGGCAAAGCACCCTTTGCAGGGAACGATTTCTTTGTCATAAAGCTGAATCAGTTCCGACTCTATCCCGCGCTTCTCCATCTCCGCCAAAACCAATTTCATTATAATTGCTGTGTTTCCGTCTTTTCTTGAGCTTCCGCTGATACCTATTACTTTCATGTTTACCCTTCTATCAGATGTAGTTTGCGAGTAATTTCGGTAATTATACCACAGTTATTTTTCACAAGCAACCGGCTGATACCAAAATGCTGATTTTTCAGCCATAAGATGTCGGGTACACACTGATATTATTCTACAGTAATGATTGAATAAATCTTCTCATAGTCTGCCTCTCATACTTATTCCAAATTAAAAGTCTCCAAAGAATTTG
>DATALE010000063.1:0-1855 GCA_036261235.1 Ruminiclostridium sp.
CATATTCGGGAAATGAAAGCCTTTCATAACATCGTAAAGCTTTCTATTGCTTTTTGAAATGATCAGCATACCCAGCGCCGCATTCCCGAGAACCAGCAGGATAAACAACACCGCAAACCATGATGTGTTCACAAAGCCCCATATGTTGTCAGTCGCCGAGCCTTTAACGAAGAATACCGACGCAAATACACCGATGGAGAAGACGACCGTAAACAAGTTCGTAAGCATTCCTTCAAACAACCAAAACAGAGGTAATATCCCATTTCCGTTTGAATTGCGGAACGTGTATATTTTTTGACGCAGAAGTCTTGTTGTTGGATTTTCAATGTGTTCAAAATCCATTTGCTGCTGTTTTTCGTTTAGGGGTTTTTCATAGATGTTCCAGATATTCACCGACAAATATGAAGATATCCTGCCCAAAACACGCATGATAACCTGAGCGGCAAAGTTTAAAACAGCAGTAAGCACCGATAGAAACAAAACATACTGAAGGGCTCTTTTTTCTGTCAACGCATTGATAATCAGCGCCGACATAACAATGTTTATCAGCGGCAATACGGCTCCGAAAACCGCGCGCGCCGCAGCAACCGGCAAATACCCCGGAATCAGGCTGTGCAGGACTTTATAACCTCTCAAAAGGACGGAAAGACTATTTTTCATATGGCCTCAGCCTCCTCTTTGTAATAATGGCTTTGAATATCATAAAGCTGAAAATACTTGCCTCTTGTTTTCATAAGCTGTTCATGCGTTCCTTCTTCAACAATGCGGCCATTTTCAATAAACAGTATCCGGTCGCAAAAGCGCGTGCTCGCCAGTCTGTGAGATATGAACACCGAGGTTTTTCCCTTGGCCATGTCGTTATATTCCTGATATATGCAGCTTTCCGCAATTGGGTCTAGGGCTGCGGTAGGCTCGTCAAGGATTAGAAACCTGCCGTTTTTATAGAGTGCGCGTGCCAAAGCCAACCTCTGAGTTTCACCGCCCGACAGGTCAACCGCGTCCGGATAAAGTCCCCTTACAAGATAAGTATCTTTGCCGTTCGGCAGGTCCTTTACTTTTTCACCGAAGCCTGACAGCTCAAGCGCATTACCCAGACGTACACCGTCAACATCGTCCGGTGTGGCCGCAATGTTTTGTCCGACAGTCATCGGCAGGATGGATATATCCTGAAAAACTGCCGAGAAAAGCGAGTAATATTCATCGATATTATACCCGTCGACCGGCTTTCCATCAGCAAGGATAACACCTTTTACCGGACGGTACAGTCCGCATATGAGTTTTACAATCGTTGTCTTGCCCGCTCCGTTCAGCCCGACAATAGCAAGTTTTTCACCTTTGCGAATCTTAAAGCTCAAATCCGAAATTATCTCCTTGTCAGTGCCAGAAAATATATAGCTGACATTTTTAAACTCGATAGAAAAAGAATTGTTTGGCACAGGCGCACCTGCCCCGGTATTATTTTTGTTCTGATGATCAAGGAATTCCCGCATTTCATTAAACCCTGTATTAATGCGATCAAACCAGTAAAAATTATTTACAATGCCGTCAAACCACGTGCTGAATCCTCCGATCAATCCGAAATACAGCACATAATCGGCAACAGGCATTTGTTTCTGGTACATTAAGTATACCAGCAGGCCGAAAGCTATACCTTCCCTCAACAGAGACAGAAACAAGCTGAGAATGTCTATGCCAAGGCCGTATTTTTCTTCCTTGCGCTGCCAATCCATGCGCTGGTGAAGCACATCCGCGAAGACCATCTGAAACCAGCCGGACATATTATACAGCCTTATATCCTTTGCAGGTGCAAGATCCCTGGAGCTGGTTTCGAGATATTCTTTTTTGCGGTCAATGG
>DATALE010000074.1:0-3281 GCA_036261235.1 Ruminiclostridium sp.
TCGGACATAACGTCGTCGAGCAGAAGTACAGGCGGTTCGCCGATTGTTTCTTTCAAGACGGCGGCCTCTGCAAGTTTTAATGAGAGAACGGCGGAACGCTGCTGTCCCTGCGAACTGTAAAGGCGCGAATCAACGCCGCCGATACTGATTTTTATATCGTCGCGGTGAGGCCCAATAGTGGTAATCCCGGAATCAATATCTTCTGAGCGTTTTATGAGAAGCGAGGTTTCAAGGCATTCCCGAATATGTTTCTGGGCTTCGCGTGGATTCGAGATATCTTCCGGAACGGAATTTCCAGAGGATTCATAGCTCAATATGAGTTCTTCCTTTGGGTTAGAGGCAATACCCCCATAGATAAGAGCCGCTTTTTCCGTTAGATGTGAAAGGTATCGCAGCCTTGTGAAAATAATTGATGCTCCGGCCGCGGCAATTTTTGTGTCCCACACGGGAAGAGTATCAATAAGTTCGCTGTGTGAGGATATATCTTTTAAAAGAGCGTTTCGCTGTTTCAGAAGGTTTTTGTATTCCGAAAGCGCCGCCGTATGCCTTGGCCAGATTTCCGTAATTGCACAGTCAATGAATTTTCTGCGTTGCTGCGGGCCTGCTTTGACGAGTTCAAGATGGTCGGGTGAAAAAACGACTGCGCAGAATCTACCGGCAAGAGCCGATACGTTCGGCAGTCTTATTCCGTTGAAATCCGCCGCTTTCACGTCTTTTGAAATTTTGATTGAGGCGCTGTTTTCAAGGCCGCGCGAAGAAAATTCTGCGGAGATGCTTGTAATATATTCACCGAACTTAAGAAATTCAATATCCCTTGAGCCTCTGAAGCTTCTTGAGCCGGTGAAAAGCCAAAGAGCCTCGATAAGATTAGTTTTTCCCTGCGCATTGTCGCCGAAAAGTACGTTAACGCTATCAGACGGAACAAAATCGACGTTTGTAAGGTTGCGGAAGTTTTGGGCACGGAGATTTCTGACAATCATAAAGAAGTAACCTCAAGGTTAACGCCGTTAAAACTCACCGAGTCGCCTGAACGAATTTTTTTGCCGCGCATAAGGCACGGAACTCCGTTCACAATTACATTTCCGGATGCAACCGCGTCTTTCGCGGAACCGCCGGTTTCAGTCAAACCGGCGAATTTAAGAAGTTGGTCAAGTTTTATAAATTCGGTTTTTATTTCAATTTTCTTGTTTTCAGGCATCAGTTTTTAACCTCACTGGCAGGACGAGAAAAATAAAGTTTTCCCCATCGGACGGGTAC
This sequence comes from Ruminiclostridium sp., assembly GCA_036261235.1. Classification (GTDB taxonomy): domain Bacteria; phylum Bacillota; class Clostridia; order Oscillospirales; family Ethanoligenentaceae; genus Ruminiclostridium_D. The sequence continues at coordinate 1,258 of DATALE010000074.1, forward strand.
ATTCGCATCGGTGAAAGTGGGCCGTTCAGAAAAACTCTGATTTCATCACATTCACATGCTTTGAGTGCATCCAGAAGGTATCTGTTGTTAAATCCCATTTCAAGGGCGTCGCCGGAAAGCGAAGCCGAAATTTCGTCATATACTTTTCCGGAAGCTGTTGAACATGTGACTTTTATCAAATCTTTTTCAAAAACGCATCTTACAGGCGATTTGAGCCTGTCGGATATAAGAAGGGAAGCTCTTTCTATACTATCAGTAAAATTACGCACATTTATTCTGATTTCTGACGAAGAAGCATTAACTATGACGTTGTGGTAATCAAGAAAATCTCCTTCTAGAAGTCTTGAAATAATAGTGTATCCGTTTATCTCAAAAAGAATATGCCTGCGGCCGATGCACATATTGATAGGGTCTTCGCTGTCAGGTGAAAGCATCTTCAAAATTTCGGACAGTGTTTTACCGGGAACTACGAATTTAAGTTTTAGGTCATTATTGATTTTCTCTGTTCGTATTGCAAGTCTGAAACCGTCAACCGAAACGATACGTATCTGGTTTTCGGAAAGTTCAAACAAAGAGCCCGTATGGACAGGTTTTGTGTCATCAGAAGAAATGCAGAATAGAGTCTGGCGAATCATACTTGCAAGGATGTTTTGTGAAACGCTGAATTTTTCACAGTCAGTGAGAGCCGGCGTTTCAGGAAATTCACTTGAAGGAATACCGAGTATGGTAAATTCTGACGCACCGCTTGTTACGGTAGTAAGGAGTTTTTCGTCTGATAAGATGTCAACCCTGTCTGAAGGAAGTTTTCTTAGAATTTCAGAAAAAAGTTTTGCATTAAGAACAATATCGCCGGGTTCTGTAACGTTTGCGGATAAGGTGGTTGTCATTCCGATTTCAAGATCGTTGGACGTGAGAGTAATCTTATTGTCCGCGGCTTTCAAAAGAATTCCTTCAAGGGCCGGAAGTGTGGTTTTTGTAGAAACTGCCCTTTGTATTATATTGACGGCATCGGAGAAGACTTTTTTGCCGCATGAGAATTTCATTTACAATAGCACGTCCTTTCTAAAGAAAAAAGAATAAATATTAAAAGTAGTAGTTATAGGGGCTGTGAAAAAGTTGAAAAGCAACGGAAAAACCTTTATGCTAGGCGGCTCTGTAAGCTATTTTTGATTGTTCATTTTGTGTCGAAATACGGAAAGTTTTTAACAGCGCGGCTTAGATAGCTGTTGACAAAGTTAAAAACTGTGGATAGAAAGTTTATAAAAAGTTAAAATTTCTGTTGAAAGATAAGACAGGAGTGAATATTGAAAAAACCGGGTGTTAAAAATGTTGATACGGGTGATGTTGAAAAGTATCAGGTTGCCTGTATATTTTTTATTATATCCTCGATTGTGGCCTTAAGCCTTGAGTTCGAATTCATATCTTTTTCAACCTTCTGAATGGCATAGACTACTGTCGCGTGATCGCGATGGCCGAATTCATCACCAATGCTGGTTGTTGAAAGCTGGGTTATCTCGCGGACTATATACATTGCAATCTGCCTTGCCGTGGAAATATTGCCGGAGCGCATTTTGCCCCGGATTTCGGCGGGTGAGACATTGTAGGTGCGTGAAACTTCTTCTATAATACGCTGAACAGTGACGGGTACGGGCTGGTTGTCGTTAAGGATATCCTTGATGGCTTCCTGAGCCGTTGCAATCGACGGGGACAGCCCGTTTAGGAGATTATAAGCCTTTATCTTTTTAACAGCGCCTTCAAGCTGTCTTATATTGTTTTTAAGTCTGTTGGCTATGAATTCGGAAACCTCGTCAGGAAGTTTTATGCCGAGTAGCTCCGCTTTTCGCCTTATTATAGCAAGCCTTGTTTCAAAGTCAGGCGGCTGAACATCGGCAAGCAGACCCCATTCAAAACGGGTACGCAGTCTGTCTTCGAGTGTCTGGATTTCCTTCGGCGGCCTATCGGAAGTCAGGACGATTTGTTTGTGTGCTTCGTAAAGTGAGTTGAAAGTGTGGAAGAATTCCTCC
>DATALE010000206.1:0-5689 GCA_036261235.1 Ruminiclostridium sp.
GTTTTGAATTGTTCGGGTCCTTGATATAACCATAAGGTGGCTGTCCCATCGGTTCTCCGGCATTTCCCTTGATTTTATTGCCGATCCGCAATCTTTTCAACGAGTGGTATGCCCGTGATATCAGCAAAAAACGGCGTATCAGCAATAAAATCAAGGGAAATGCCGGAGAACCGATGGGACAGCCACCTTATGGTTATATCAAGGACCCGAACAATTCAAAACGTTGGATTGTGGACGAGGAAGCCGCCGTCGTTGTTCGCCGGATTTATCAAATGACGCTGGACGGTTTGGGACCGGAGCAGATCGCCGCCGCGCTGGAAAGGGACAGTATCCTGACTCCAATATCTTATTGGCAAACACGAGGCGTCAACCGCCCTGGTAAGCATAAAGACGCACCGCCCACGAAGTGGAACAGTTCTACCGTCACCAAGATCCTTTCCTTGCAGGAGTATTGCGGGGATGTCCTCAACTTCAAGACATACAGCAAATCTTACAAGAATAAGAAACGGATTGAAAACGACCGTGACAATTGGGTTATCTTTAAAGATGTACATAATCCGGTCGTTGACCGCGCAACATGGGAAAGGGTTCAACAGAAGCGAGGAAAAATCCGTAAGCGAAAAACGAATGAGGGAGAGACCAATATGTTCTCCGGGTTGCTTGTCTGTGCTGACTGCGGACATAATTTGCATTACCACTTCAATCAGGGCAATCCGGATATCAAGTATTTCAATTGTTCCAACTACAAAGGCAACCGTGGTACTTGCACCTCTACCCATTACATCCGTGTTGACTTTCTGGAACAGGTTGTGTTGGGAGAAATCCGCAGGCTCACAAAATTTGCGAGTAAGTATGAGGATGAATTTGTCAAAGCGGTTATGGGACATTCTCAGCAAACAGTGGAGCTTGAGCGGCAGAAGAAGCAAAAAGAATACAATTCTCTATTAGCCCGCGATAAAGAGATCGACCGGCTGTTTGATCGAATGTATGAGGATAACGTGGCTGGGAAAATTTCCGACGAGCGGTTTTCAAAAATGACCAAGCAATATGAAGACGAGCAAAGCGGATTGGCAGGACGGATAAAAACGCTGAGGGCCGGGCTCGATAAGGAAAGCCGTCGTACGGTAGGCACGGATATGTTTATGGCCACTGTACGTAAATATACCAGAGCCAGAAAGCTCACACCGAGTATGCTGAATGAGTTGATAGATCACATTGAAGTTCATCAAGCCGAAAAGGTGAACGGCGTATATGTCCAGAAACTGACTATTCACTATAATTGTATCGGCTCCATTGAAATACCGGATATTTCAACCCTGCCGGAACCGGACGTTATGATACAGACAAGAAAAGGAGTAGCCGTAAGCTACTCCCAAGCGCAGATGGCAGGATAAACATATAAAAAGCCGAGTGTTCTTACAGCACTTTCAAATGCTATAAGAACACTCGGCATGGTGCGGGTAACAGGACTTGAACCTGCACGGATTACTCCACTAGATCCTAAGTCTAGCACGTCTGCCAATTCCGCCATACCCGCTCGTTTCTGCGCATTTTATAATACCACACGAACGGGCTTGTGTCAATGTATGAAGTTTAGTAAATGTTATTTTAATACTTATTCCAAATTAAAATTCTTGCCTTAAGTTTATTTGGAATTAGTATAAGAATCCGCCGTCCGCAAGCGCCTGTGCCGCGCACATTACACCAGTCATACCGGTTTCAAATGTAAGTCCGCCCTGCATCCATACGGCATATGGTTTTCGAAGGGGCGCGTCAGCCGACAGTTCGATCGAAGCACCGAGCGTGAACGCGCCGGCCGCCATAATTACCTTGCTGTCATATCCCGGCATATCCCACGGTTCAGGTGAAACGAAAGAATCGACGGGCGAACCGCTTTGGATTCCGCGGCAGAATGCAATCAGCGCATGCGGATTTTTAAGTTCAATCGTTTCCACAATATCCGTCCTCGGCTCGGTGTAGCGTGGAGTTGCCTTGAAGCCCAGAATTTCAAATAAAGCGGATGCAAATATGGCAGTTTTAACAGCCTGTGCGGTAACATGAGGTGCAAAGAAAAATCCTCTGAACATATTGCGGCTTTGCCCAAGAGTTGCGCCGACTTCCGCGCCTGCTCCCGGAGAAGTCAGCCTGTATGAAGCGAGTTCAACAAGGTCACGCCGCCCCGCAATATATCCTCCGGTTTCGGCGATGCCGCCGCCCGCGTTTTTAATCAGCGACCCGATAATAAGGTCGGCGCCGGCTTGTATCGGTTCTTCCCGCTCGACAAATTCCCCGTAGCAGTTGTCCACAACAACCGCGGTTTCAGGTGATACAGATTTTACAGCTGAAGTAATCTCGCGAATTTTTGCAATTGTAAGCGACGGGCGCAGGCTGTAACCTCTCGAACGCTGGATATATGCCATTTTTACCGGTGCTCCGTTCTTTATTTGTTCCGAAAGCGCCGATTTAATTGCTTCTATATCGGGTTCCCCGTCTTTTAAATCAATCTGCTTATAAATAACGCCGTAGTCTTTGAGAGAACCCATTCCCTCTGAGCGAAGCCCGATGACTTCATCAAGAGTATCATACGGTTTTCCGGTGCACGCGAGCATTATGTCGCCTGTTCGCAAAACTCCAAAAAGCGCCGTAGTGATAGCATGAGTACCCGAAACAAAATTGTGCCTGACAAGAGCCGCCTCAGCCCCGAAAGCTGAAGCAAAAACACTGTCAAGCACCTCGCGGCCTCTGTCGTCATAACCGTATCCTGTCGAACCCGCAAAGTGCGATTCGCTTACTTTGTTTTGCGTAAAAGCGGACAGCACCTTCATGCTGTTGTACTGCGCTATATTATCTGTCTGCAAAAAGTCTTTGCTGCAAAGATTAAGCGCGGTTTCCGCCGCGTTCTCTATCCTTTTGTCAAATTTAAAATAGTTTTGTTCCATAAGTCCTCCATGTTTAACGTTCCGTTATACTATATGTAATTATAACATTTTGTACTATTTTTAGACCGTTAATTCTTCAACTTCATTTGTTTTTTTAAACCCAAGTGAACGGTAAAAGCCTGTCAGGGTATGTTCACATTCCAATACAACGCGCTTTTTATCGGCTGATAATGCTTTGCATGCCGACATGACTATTTCTGACGCCAGTCCCCTTGAGCGGTATTCCGGCAAGGTCGCTATTCCGGAAAGCAACCCCGCATAAGAAGATTCAGCGCTGACAAGGCAAGCTGTGACTGGGATTTCATCTACTCTTATTAAAAATGCGCGTGCGCACCCGTGGCGTATCCGGTAAGAGATATCGGCGTACCACGGCACAAAATCACCTATAGAAAATTGTGCCCTCTTCATTATTTCATAAACATGTTTAAGGTTCGGCTTTAAGTCCGACTCATAATCAAGTTTGCAGGCTTTCATTTCAGCATTTTGACCGCTGAACTCAAGAAAATCGTACTTTTTCCGGTGAATGGGTAAATCAATCAATCCGGCAACAGCTTCGACAACATCCGCCTTACCGATAAGCCGTTTGAAATAAGGATTAAATTTCAGAAAAAAAGCGATTTCGTCATAGTCCGTATTGCTGTAGCTGTAAAGGAAAAAGCTTTCCTCCAGCCGCGCCAGCAGCGTTGTTTCCCCTTGAAGCCAAAGATTAAAAAAATTATGGTTTACGCCATACGCTTTTAAAAGCGCGCTCACCCGGACGTTAAGTTCCGGGCGCGCGTTTAATATTCTTTCAGCGGCAGAAATATTTTCTTCCGTCAAATGCGTCAACATAAAGCTTTCTCACAGATGCGGGTGCAAAGCTCGCGGACGAGCCTTAAGGTATTCTCCGCGTCCTCATATTTTATAACACATGACGGTGAATGAAGATACCTGCATGGCAGCGAAACGGCAAGCGGCTTTACCCCTTCGCGGGAAAGATGGATAGCTCCCGCGTCGTTGCCCCCCGCAACCGCGAGTTTTGCCTGACAAGGTATTCCACTTTGCACCGCGGTATCAAAGGCAAGATTGTAAAGTTCCCTGTCATATACGGTACGGCCGTCCATGAATGATATTACGGGGCCTTTGCCAACATAACATACTTTTTTGTCTTCGGGAACATTCGCAATATCGGCCGCCGTTGTCGCTTCAATTACGATTGCGGCGTCAGGCGCTGTCGAATAAGCTGCCGCCCGCGCGCCGCGCAGTCCGACTTCCTCCTGCACAACAAAAGAGCAGTCAACGTCATATCTGAGCGGTTTTTTCAGGATTTCCAGTATAATTGAACAGCCTATCCGGTCGTCAATCGCTTTTGCTTTTATACACCCATCGCCGAATTCTACAAAATCGGATTCAAATGACGCGGTGTCTCCCGGCTTTACATATTTCAGAGCATCGTCTTTCGACTCTGCACCGATATCAATAAGCAGACTTTCGAAATCCGGCGCGGTTTTTCTTTCATCGGATTTTTGCAGATGGACTGCCTTTGTTCCGATAACACCGACCCTTCCGTTTATATTGACGCGGCGCCCAAGCACGACGCGCGGGTCAATTCCGCCGACGGATGTAAATTTCAGCATGCCGGTATCCCCGACCGATGTAATAATGAGCCCCACCTCGTCCATGTGAGCGCTGAGAAGCAGTTTTGTTTTGGGCTGTGCCTCACCCTTTTTATGGACAAGAATATTTCCAAGCCTGTCCCTTTTATACTGTACGCCGTCAATCTTATTAAGTTTGCTTATTATATAATCCGAAACGCCTTTTTCATTCCCTGAAACGCCGGAAAGCCCGCAGAGATTTTTAAAATCATCAAACATTTCAGTCATCAGCTCCGCCCCCAATCCGTTCAACTGCCGCTGCCATTAGCTGCGCGGTATATTCAACGTCTGCGACGGCTATTACTTCCGCCGCCGTGTGCATATATCTCAGCGGGACAGAAACAAGCCCAGTCGCAACGCCGCCGCGGCTTATTGAAACCGAATCGGCATTAGTACCGGTTTCTCCTCCCATAACCTCTGTCTGGTATGGAATATTTTTTTCTTTCGCAAGTTCAAAAAGCATCGAAGTAACTTCGCCGGACAGTGTCGGGGAAACGCCTATCATCGGGCCTTTGCCCAAATCCCCGCATTTTTCCCTCGGAGCGTCAGGGGTATAGCCGAAGCTAACGTCAACAACGATTGCATGGGTCGGAGCCGCAGAATAAGCCGCTGTTACAGCTCCCCTGCATCCAAGTTCCTCGCTGAGCGTAAAGGCCGCGCAAAGTCCGCAGTCGATTTTAGCTGCACAAAGCTCAAGGCACCGCAGGACAACCGCAACTCCCGCGCGGTTGTCAAGTGCTTTTCCCGTCATCGCCCCGTTGAGTATCCCGGCGGGAACCTGTCTTAGTGTAATATAGTCCCCGGGCTTTACTTTTTCGACAGCTTTGTCATGCGACAGCCCGATATCAATCGCAAGTTCATCAAGCTCCGGCACCTTTTTGTAGTCGTCCCTTGAGGAAAGATGCGGAGGTCGGCAGCAGAAAATCCCATACAAGGGTTCTTTGCCGAAAACGGTGACTTCGCTTCCCAGCAAAACGCGGAGATCATTTCCGCCGACTTTACCTATATGCAAAAAGCCGTCGTCGTCAATCGTCTGCACGACAAAACCTATCTCATCCATGTGTGCTTCGAGCAGGATATTCGGTTTTCCCTCTTTTGCCTTTTTTACCGTTGCTA
>DATALE010000083.1:0-2336 GCA_036261235.1 Ruminiclostridium sp.
AATGTAAAAACTGAAAAAGTTTCTTTTGGGCTTTCAGATAATTGTGACTTCAAAGCCGCAAATATAAAAATGGAGCCCGGCAGTCATGTATATTTTGATATTATGAATGGCGAAGATAAAATTGCCAGCATAAAATTGAAAGTTCCCGGCCGTCACAATATTCTTAATGCTTTGGCAGCTGCCGCAGCGGCCTATATTTCCGGCGCTACTGCTGAGGCAATAGAAAGAGGCCTTAATGATTATGCAGGAGCGGGAAGGCGTTTTGAAATTCTCGGAAAAATAAACGGCATTACTATTGCTGACGATTACGCTCATCATCCCGCTGAACTCGCAGCAACTTTGACGGCTGCAAAAGAAATGGGCTTTAAATGCGTCTGGGCGGTATTTCAGCCATTCACATTTTCAAGAACAGTCATGCTAATGGATGATTTCGCCGAAGTCCTTAAAATCCCTGATCGCGTTGTACTTGCAGAAATAATGGGCTCTCGTGAAATAAACACCTATAACGTCCATTCAAAGGACCTTGCCGCAAAGGTTCCGGGAAGCGTAAACCTCCCTGATTTCCAAAGCATTGCGGATTATATACTTAACAATGCTTCAAGCGGAGACCTTGTGATAACGTTGGGATGTGGGGACATATATAAAGCTGCAAAGCTAATGCTCAAAAAATCCTGAACTATTAAATACGGAGCGGTTTATACCGCTCCGTTATTTATGACAAATTCTTATGTCACTAACTTCACAGTAATGCCTGCAAAATGCTATATGTTTATTCAAACTAAACCGATTTACTAATACGGTTAACTAAATTTGTTAAAAAAGAAATTTAAATCATTTTGACAAATCCTTTATAACTTCTCCGGCAATAATAAGCCCGGCAACCGATGGTACAAATGATACGCTGCCCGGGACCTGACGCCTGTCAGTGCATTTTCTCTTTGTTCCCTCCGGGCATACGCAATTAAATTTACAGCTTGTCTGGTCAGTTTCAATGGGCGTAATCGGAGTTTCTTTTGAATATACAACTTTAAGAGAATCAACGCCCCGCTGCCGAAGTTCATGTCTCATAACCTTTGCAAGCGGACATACACTTGTTTCATAAATGTCGGCAACTTCGAATTTCGTCGGATCAAGTTTGTTGCCTGCGCCCATACAACTAATGATTTGAATGTTGCGTTTTTTTGCCTGCATAACCAAATCCAGCTTTGAACTGACAGTATCAATTGCATCGACGATGTAGTCAATCTGACGACCTTCAAAAAACAATTCGGAGTCTTTCTGGGAATAGAATTGCTTAATAACTTCAACATTCACTTTCGGATTAATTTCCATAATTCTATCACGCATAACGTCAGCTTTAAATTTGCCGATGGTCTTTCTTGTCGCGTGAAGCTGCCTGTTGATATTTGTCAGGCACACCCGGTCGTCATCGATAAGAATCATTGAGCCTATCCCGGCTCTTACAAGACCCTCAGCGGTAAAAGAACCAACTCCGCCGATTCCGAAAACCGCAACGCAGCTTGACTTAAGTTTATCTATTGCTTCCCTGCCGAGTAATAATTCTGTCCGCGAAAATTCGTCTGGCATTTGCTTCACCTATACGTTTAAAAATTGCTTAATATATTATTACAACTTATATTATATCATCATATTTTAGTTTTTCATATAGTTTTTCAGCACATATTATATAAAAACACATAAAATAAAGTATATTAGGAAAATTTTATTATTGCATAGTGCATATAAGTGTACTTAAAGTAATCAAAAGATGTTAGTTCTTTTAAAAGCAAAATCAATAGATATTCTTAAGAAATTCAGTGCGATTCGGAGTGATTTCAGTGGATGGTCCTTTGCGGCCTGGAATACAAATTACCCTTCTCGCAAACATTATAGCATCAGCTATAGCGAAAAATCTTACACCCACAGAAGAAAACATACTTGGTAATTTAATAACCGTGGTCGGAACAACTCTGACGACAATAGCGGCGCTCGACGAAGCAGAAATTACCGGGAAAGAAAGCAGTAACGCAAACCAATCTGGAAATGGCAACGAACAGGCCACCAATAATAATAACGACAGCAGTAAATCTTAATATACCTATACAACAGCTATATTATATTATAATTTTTAATATATCAATATTATTATGATAATTTTTTAATTAATTAATCACTTTCGTGTCTGGGCTTAAACGAATGGCTAATTAAGCTCTAAAATTGTAACACCGGGGTTCATTGACAGAATTTTATGTTTAATACGATGGTGCTTAAGGTTTTTTCTCACCATCTGCTGTAATACCGTGCCTGAACTATAGCCATGTATTACAGTAACTTCC
>DATALE010000084.1:0-16765 GCA_036261235.1 Ruminiclostridium sp.
TGAGCTTTTCCTTTTGCAATGCTTCTACAACCATTTGCTTAAAATCCCCGGTATATCGCTTATTCGGTATCCCTTTTGGCATAAAAACACCCCATTTGTTTTCAGTATTCCATACTGTCTAACAAATGGGGTGCAGTTCAATTTACCGGGTGATTTTTGTACAATATTTTTACTTTTGATTGAGCCCCTCGAAAGCTTGATTCACTTGTTGTACAGGTAATCGTTCAGTTCATCAACCAGTTTTTGTATTTTGTCTTCGTCTGCACTGAAATACTTCGTGTTTCCGTTGCGGCTTTCATGAATCAAATGCGCGGAACTGAGAACATCCAAATGGTGAGAGATTGTTGCAGTTGTAAGATGGAGCCGGTCTGCAATAATTTTTCCATAAGTTGGTTGTAAAATCAGCAGTCGCAAAATTTCAAGGCGTGTGGAATCGCTTAATACCTTTAGAGCATTTGTAAGATTCTGATTCGCACGTCCTTTGTCCTGTTCTTTCCTTCGCATGTCGTACAAAAATATTCGCGAAGAGTGATTATAAGCCATTATATAATGGGGATTTACATAATATGACGGAAGAAAAATGATTGAATTGACGGAGGGACTCTCGTCAATTCTGCGATTCATTATTTTTTCTGCGACATCGTATGCCGAATTTTCAGCGAGCCCTTTATAAAGGGTTTCAATTGCGGCCTGATATTGGGGCTTTAAATCAACCTCAGCCGTAGCAAAGTAGGAATGATAAATGTCCTGAAGCAGAGAAACCAGACTTTCTTTAAACGCGGATGTTTCATAAAAAAGGCTCTCATAGACCGCACTTTTTCCTCGATATAACCAAGGAAGATCATTAAGCCGTTGTGGTAAAGCCTGTTTATCTTCCATAAGCTGGTTGATTTGTGCGTTGCTCAATTGTTCGCCTGTCATCGTACGAATAAACCGTATTGTGTCATATTGGCGAAGTTCCTTCACAAATTCATCAACGCTATCAAAAGCCTGACAATCCAGGAGGATTTCAAGAAATTCTATGCCCTGAAATGGTAATTCCGCAATTATTCGAAGAAAGCGTATGCTCTCTTGAGAAAGTGCTTCTGATATTTTTTTGATTTCATCCTGCGCGGAAGCATGATGTTTAGGGTCGGCCAGCACATTGACAAGCACAATCAATTCTGCTACCGTCGAATAAAATATTCGCACTTTTGGATATTTCGTTTGGAACGTTACTTCAAGCGACATAATGCGTCACCCGTCTTTTATATGATTTCTTTCTATGATTGTATCTTGAATTTGGCGGCCTGTCAACAAAGCTTGTCACTTGCGTGCAAACAGCAATTTGGGTTAATTATGCTTTGGATTTTATACAATACGACTGGTAAAGCCTATTTCGGGTCATTATGTGCATATTTACTTACATATCTTTTTTAACCAGACTTGCCAAAATAAAGTGGATGTCCCGAACAGAGTGAGGGATGTCCACTTTATTTTTGGTATATATTCCGGAAGAAGTCGAACCAAGCCGTCCTCCTGTCGGGCGTACCAGGAGGAAAGTCGCAGTATTTCAGAAAACGTGACGTAGGGTCAACAAAAACGCATGGCGGACGGCAAGGTCAGCCTGCCTTATAAGCAATTCCTTGGTTATGAAAAAGGCGAGGATGGCTTGCCGAAGATTGCGGAAAAAGAAGCCGAGGTTATACGGCTCATTTACAAGCTGTTTCTGGTGAAAGATGAAATAAAGTGGCGAAAGGCTTCACCGGGGCATCACAGCGGAACGGGATGTTTTTCGGGCAAAATCATCTGCGGAGAATGCGGCGGCGTTTACGGCATTAAGGTATGGCATTCCACCAGCAAGTACCGCCGGACCATCTGGCAGTGCAACGGCAAATTCAAAAACGCGGTTCCCTGAAGTACTCCCCACTTATATGAGGAAACACTGAAACAGACATTTGTGGCGGCTTTTAATATCCTTATTGAGAATAAGTCTGAAATACTTGATGGGTACGGGACTATTATAAAGCTTTGACCGATACCCTGCTTGCTGAGTTTGACGAGGAACTATGGCACCATTGACATGGTTATCGTTATATCCGGACATGAAATCACCTTCCGGTTCAAAGACGACACTGAGCTGCCGTGGACGATTTGATACTGATGTATAATTTAACTCCCGCAGAATCGGAAGAATTAAGCATTACCATTTATTCACTAATCAGTTCCCGTGTGCTGATACGCCGGATACCTGCAGTGGCGAGATATGAAACGACAGTGAAAAGTACGCATACCATTATAGCGGGGACAAGGATCATCTTTGCAGTATAAACTGTCACACAGTGCGACAACCCGACCCCTGAAAGAAGCAAATTAAGCACAGTGTCATTAACCGCAAGATTCAGAAGCACGCCCAACACCGAACCAAACACTGCAACGATCAGAAACCGTATGCAGAACTGTAGACGCAGCCGCGACGGTGCAAATCCCTGCGCCTTGAGAATACCGAGGTCGCGTCGCTCACGCAGCACCATTCTTTTGCAGAGCATGGAGACAATGATAACCAAAAACATCACTGCAAGCCCATAAGTCACGCTTTCAAGAAAATCAATCGTTGTTTTTATGCTGGTAAGCATATCAGCATAAGTGGTGCGCTGGGTTATGCTTAACAGCGGATACTTGCGTTCAAGTGACGTGTACGCGTTGTCAGCTTTATCGGAATTTTTCAAGAGATAGCAGGTCTCTGCAGGCTTATAAGTCGAGTCTATATATTGCATTCCGGACGTAAGAATACCGAAACAGCTTCCTCCCTCCGCCATAGACTGCATGATACCAGTGACAATGAAATTCTTATGTGAGCCTTTGTAACGAACGGATACAATATCACCAATACCTTTACCCAGCTCATCGGATACAAGCTTCGTAATGATGATTTCATTTTTATATCTGGGCGCGCGACCTTGATAGACGCTCTGAAAAATTGTCGGTTCACTGTATATTAGGGCAAAATATTTATCTACCCCATCAAGCATGCAATACTGCGAATCATAGCCGAAGTTGCCAACGATGGGACTGAATTTTGAAATATTACGTTCCACATCGGCTTTTGCGGCTCCCTGTGCCGTATATTCGACGCTGAGGTCGTAATAGGCAATGCCAAATGATTTTGAAAGATTTTGTTTAGAATAAGAGTCGTTCATTGACACCATGCTGATTAAAAAGTACACAAGCAGTGCGACAATCGCCAACACACCCGCATATTGCTTTTTATTGGATGTCAGTTGACGCAAAGAAAGCTTCAGGTTCACATGCGATGCCCGGCTGCAAAGCGTGGATATCGTCAGTCTGTCGGAAAAATATACGCTGCCGCGCCCGCCGTTTATTGCCCTGACAGGCGACACCATTGACAGCATTCTTACTTTGAGCAGCACAAACACGGCTATTATAGCCAGAAATCCAAAAACGAATGGGATACAGAGCGTCCAAACGGGCGTGCTTGACGCAAGCAGACCCGTCACCGAAACAAAGCTTGCGGCAACAATATGCACAGCAGGTGTTGTAAATGCAAGCCCTGCGACGGCTCCAATGCTTCCTGCAAATACGTACTGCGCAAGCAGGACAGCACTGAGCTTCACATTAGTAAAGCCGTTCGCTTTCAATATTCCCAGATTAACATAGTCAAGTTCAATGGAAGTGCTGATGCTGTGCCCCATCACAAGCAGAACAACTGCAAACAGCAGTACGATGAAAATAAGAAGAATGCTGCAAAGAATTTTGATAATCATCATTGTGTAGTTGTTGCTCTGCGCCTGAGTCAGTGAAGTATATGCCTGGTCGAAAAGGCCGCTGCTGTTGTTGATCGTCTTTTTTACGGCGGAAATTGACGCCGTATCGTGTTTGATTGTATAGATGCCGATATCCGTTTCCGGATAGCATCCGGATTTTCCCCCATACGCGAGATATTCCTGATAACTCATTGCGGCGGCAGAGATGCGCTTAAAGTCTTCACTGCCTATATAGAAAGATTTTGCGTAAATTACGCTTGAACCGAGCATCGGCTCCTCAATAAACCCTCTGATTTTCAGTTTAAATTCATGCTTTGTCCCCGCACCCAAAGTGACAGTATCACCTATTTTGCAGTTCTGAGACCGAGCCATTGCGACGGGAAGATATATTTCGCCCGCGCTCAAGGGCTTCGCTTTGCCTGAAAAGCCGTTCATCGCATTATTGTATTCATTGAACGACATCTTATCGGGCTCGTATTCACATATGGATATTTTCTGAGTGCATTCCCTGCTGTTTATCAGACATGATTTGTAAAACATCATTTCTGTTGTAGTAATGTGATCCACGCCATCGCAATTTTTGGCGGCATTGAGCATTTTGCCGGTCAGTGCCCAGCCAGACATATATACAACAATGTCGCCGTAGCCGGTTTCTTTCAGCGCCTCCGAGTCGCGGCGTATTGAATTGACATAAACACTGACAACGGACGAGGCAACAAGCGTTATTATCAACATCAAGACGGCTATGCTGATGAAACTGCCCTTGCGGCTTCTAATGTTGGCTCGGAGTAATTTGAGAAAGCTTGTCATTTTCTTTTCCCCCTTACCACGACATCGAAGTCAGCCACGCATTGATCTGCATCTCACGGGCCTTGGATTCTTCATGCGTATAAGGGGCAAGCTCCATCTCGCCGGATACTTTACCGTCGGTGAGATACAATAACCTTGTCGCACGCAACGCCGCCCTGATATCATGCGTTACCATAAGAATGCTCTGCCCATCAGCGTTCAGTTCCGTCAGCAGATCGAGGACAACGTTGGTGTTGGCGCGGTTGAGTGCGCCGGTTGGCTCATCGGCAAACAAAAGCTTTGGCCTGGAAATCAACGCTCTTGCAATGGCCGCGCGCTGCGCTTCACCTCCTGAAACCTGCGATGGAAGCTGATTCATAACACTCTCAAGCTTCATGTACTTAAGCAATTCTCTAGCCCTTCGATTGATATCTTTTGCCTTTACGCCCGGACTAATATAGCCGGGAACCGCTATGTTTTCATAAAGCGACAGATTGCTGACAAGCTGGCTTTGCTGAAAAACAAAGCCAAAGTCACCGCTGCGCAGGGAAGAGAGTCTCCTTTCAGTCCACTTTGCAACGTCCTCTCCGTTATAGATGATTGAGCCTGAGGTCACATTATCCATACCGGAAAGGCAGTAAAGAAGCGTGGATTTACCGGAACCTGACGATCCCATTACAACGGTAAAATCACTCTTGTAAATATCCAGGTTGATATTGCTTAAAACATGATTCTGCGTTCCGTTGCTCGCAAAACTTTTGCACAGCGACTTTGCCGAAAGTATAACGTTTTTCATCTGTGTTGCTCCTTCTTTTGTTCTCAAGCATATAATACCTGAAGCAACATTAAGAAATCCTTAAGAACTTCTCATGGTTTGCCGCTTATTTATTCAGCGGATTCAAGGGGAAGACTCAAAACAGCCTCCAACCCGTCCTTATGGTTGAACAAATGTATCTCGCCGTTCATCTGTGTCATGATGTATTTTACAATATAAAGACCCAGACCAGAACCGGGCGCGTCTCCGGCATTTTTTCCGCGGTAAAACTTTTCAAAGATAAACGGCATATCCTCATCCGGAATGCCGCTGCCATAATCGCGGATGCGAATTGTTGCGCTGCCAACTTCAATCCCGCAGGAAATATCGACTTTGCTATCCGGCGCGTATTTTCCCGCGTTCCCAACTAGATTCTCAATTACCTGCTCAAAGCGTCGGCTGTCGATATTGACAAACGCATTCTCGACAATACAGCTTAAACAGATTTTACCGGAATCAGCCAACAGATTTGCGATACACTCCGTTAAAAACGGCTTTAGCTCAGTTTTTTTGCATACGATTTGCAGTTTGTCAAGTGAAGAAAGCGAATGGAGAAAAAGGTCGTTGGTCAGGCGTGTAACTTCATCGCATTTTTTCAGAATTATATCTATATACTTTTTTCGCTGCTCAGCCGTCCGGTACATTTCCGCGCCCAACGCCTCGGCATACATACGCAGTGAGGCAATGGGCGTTTTGATATCGTGGGAAAGCGTCGCAATAACGGTTTTGTTGTTATTGACTGCTTCCTGTTCGCAGGCGCGTGATTTGAGTATTTCTTTTCTCATACTGCTGAACGCCCAAGTGAAATTGCCAAAAAAGTTTTGCCGTTCATATTTTAACTCGACGTTAAAATTTCCTTTTGCTATTTCCATCGCATATGATTTGAGTTTATCAAACGGGCGCAAAATTTCAAAATATACATATAAAAACGCGCCGCAGATAAACAGAACACAGAAAACGCACATAAGCCATATGACTGTTCCCTTTTGCGCGTCATTTTCTTTTGTTGCACTGCTTTTCAGTTCATTGCGGAAAGAAGCGACAGCCGTATTGTATTTATCCTGTGACTGTATGCTGCCCTGTTGTGAAATCTGCGTTATCTCATTAAAATCCACCAGCAGCATCCCTGTGCTGCCGTCTTCATTCTGAAACTGGAAAGTACAAATCGTTGTCACGGCCGCCACCGCGATGCAGAACAATATGGCAGTTAAAGCAAGCTTCTTTTTCATTATTCATTACCATTCCCGATACAATAGCCGACCCCACGGATTGTTTTGATGTATTCGGGGCTAGCCGGGTCGTCCTCAAGCTTTTCACGCAACCAGCGGATATGCACTGTTACGGTCGATTCCTCAGTATTGTTCATAATTCCCCAGACATTGTTGAGCAGTACTGTCTTACTAAGTGCCTTTCCTTGATTGCGCACCATATACAGTAGCAGATCGAATTCCCGCATGGATAATGGTATCTCCTTGCCGCCTTTTGTAACGCTCCGCGCTGACGGGTCAATTTCCATACTTCCTATTCTCATCGGACTGTCTTTGCCAAAAGCTCCGTAAGTGCGCCGCATAAGCGCATTGACATGGGCAAGCAATTCTCGTGATGAATAAGGTTTTGGCAGATAATCATCCCCGCCGATGTCGAGTCCGGTGACCCGGTCATCCTCACTTGTCCTGGCACTTATAAACATGACCGGTATCATCGACACACGCCGCAGTTCGGAACAAATGTCGAAGCCATTGTCTCCCGGAAGATTGATATCAAGAATAATCATATGAAACGAATTGTGTTCCATTTGCATGTAAGCGGATGTGCTGTCGCCAGCTATGAGAACGGTGTAATCATAATTCCGCAATACGTCACAGGTTATTTCGGAAAGATCTTTATCATCGTCCACAAGCAGAATATCGTAACTGTTCATCAAACTGTCTTCTTTCTCTCGATTTACACCGAAACATATGTGCTGCAACAATAGCCATTATATAAAATTATACCATTTGTTGCGTCGCCATGCAATTTATCCGCTAATGTTCTCCTCTTGAAACTGTGATGTTATCGAACTGTGCCTTGTTTCAAAAAGCCTGCATTTGATTAAATAGCATATTTCTGCAAAACAACTATTGTTTATACCCGACGAGAATGCGTATGCAGTTTGTGATATGTGACAGTTTCAATAAACCTTTTGGCGATACTCATATAATTTGGCAAAAGTCATACTAATGCCAAATTGTATCAATAATTGCGCCATTAGACAAAAATAAAGTGGATGACCCGAACAGAGTGAGGAACGTCCACTTTATTTTTGGTATATGTTCCGGAAGGAGCCGAACCAATCGACCTCCTGCCGGGCGCAACACCAGTTGCACTGGAGGCAGTTCGCGCACTTCACATTTGTGTAGTACGTTTTGCTTTTTGCCCGCGTTTTCCCCCTGCATCTATATTGCACTAATAAGACACCGGTTGCACTGGAGGCAGTTCGCGCCTTCCACTTTTGTGGAGTGCGCTTGCTTTGTGCCCGCGTTTCTACCCTGCATCTAAATTGTACTAATGAGACACCGGTTGCACCGGAGGCAGTTCGCGCCTTCCACTTTTGTGGAGGCGTTTTGCTTTGCCTAAAACTGAGTTGTTACAGACTTACTGTTGCAGCATTATCAAGGCAATTTCCCCTCAATTGTAAATCGAAATGCAACCGATTCGATCCCAGATTGAGTAACAATTCTAAAACAAAATATATATGCCAAGTGGTTGCATCTTGGCTTACAAAAAGATTGTTATATGCCAGTCTTTTTTGTTTTCCTACTTCACAAATTCATATATCATAGAAATGTTGGCGGCGGAATGGAAGATATATGTCTAAATATTTTATCTATGAAGAACGACTTGAATTGCAGAAATTATTAAAAGATAGCCTTTCTTTTAAGGAAATCAGCCGCAGATTGGATAGAAACCCAACCACCATTTCCAGAGAGGTTCGGAAGTACAGCTCGGAAGTCGCCACGGGATATCCAGGCTATCCTTACAATGCCTGTAAGAATCGGTTTAACTGCCGGAGTAAGGACGTGTGTGGCAAAGAATGTACAAGGAAGGCAACGATCTATTGCAAGCTTTGTTCCTCTTGCAATGAGAATTGTCCCGATTTCGTTCTGGAAATCTGTACTGCAAGGTTCCGTGTTCCCTACGTCTGCAATGGCTGTGAATCGATTGGAAAATGCAGTCTTTTGAAAAATATCTATGATGCAGAACACGCTCACATAAAGGCTCATGAAGCCATATCCCAGTCGAGGAGCGGATTGTGTGTATCGGAAAGCGAAGTTGCCAGGCTAAATAATATCATTTCACCATTGGTTCAGAACGGACAGTCTGTTCATCAAATCTATGTGAACAATGAAGATGAACTGATGTGCAGCGAGAAGACAATATATAACTACATTGATGCCTGCCTTTTTGAAGTCAGAAACATTGATCTGCCGAGAAAAGTCAAATTCCGTGAACGCTATAAAAAGCCGGAGTTCAAAGTCGATAAAGGCTGCCGTATTGGGCGTAATTATGAGGCATTTAAAGCATTCCTCGATAAGAACCCGGATACCGCTGTTGTGCAGATGGACTCTGTGATCGGAAGCAAAGGCGGGAAATGTCTGTTGACCGTTCATTTCGTTGACAGCAGCCTGATGTTAGCCTATCTTCGGGATGCCAATACTTCAAAATCCGTAACAGACATATTTGAAATGCTTTACAACACACTTGGAGGAGATCTTTTCAAAAGGCTGTTTCCTGTCATCCTTACCGATAACGGCAGTGAATTTTCCAATCCGATAGCGATTGAGTACGGTACCGCGGAATTCACAGGACATCGAACCAATGTATTTTACTGCGACGCCGGAAGCCCGTATCAAAAAGGAGCTATCGATGTCAACCATGAACTGATTCGCAGGGTACTTCCCAAAGGAAGAATCTTCAACGACCTGACACAGGAAGACATCAGCTTAATGATGAACCAGATCAACTCTTACAAAAGAAAAAAGCTGAACAATCGTAGCCCATACGAAACGTTCAGCTTTTACCATGGAGAAGAGGTTTTACATAAGCTCGGATGTCTACCGGTAGCCGCCGGTGACATCATGTTAAAACCAGCTCTTCTCAAAAAATAATATAAAACAGTGCCGCCAACAATCCATACTTATCCCAAAATCAGGGGTAGATTCTCCGATTACAAAAAAAATCGAGAGGGAGTCGACCTCCCTTTGGCATACTGTTTTCTACTATCATACGGCAGAAAAATCGAAAAATCAAACTGCATTTGGGTTACAAATGTGGCTTCTCGTTTTCAAAACCGGCTTTTCGCTTAGGCTTGTCCTCATCTGACTAATTGTATCTACCAATTGCAATCACCGCCGTATTTCCGCCAAAGGCAAACGAAGTTGAAATCGCCTTCTCAATCTGATATGAACGTGCAAGGTCGAGTACAAAATCCATTCCTTCCGCATCATGCATTGGCTCTTTGGTCTTGATGGTAGGCGGAAGTATTCCTTCGCTGATAGCCAGCGCGCATATCAAGGCTTCTATGCCGCCGGCACACCCGAGAGTATGACCCAAAAGAGATTTAGTTGAGCTGACTCGCCAAAAACCGTCTTTATCGCACGCAGTTCCATCTGGTCGTTGAAACGGGTTCCTGTTCCGTGCGCGTTGATATAATTGATATCCTCCGGCTGGATACCCGCCTGGTCGAGGCACATATTGATAGCTCTGATTGCGCCGCCCGACATGGGATCAGGCGAGGTTGCGTGATAGGCGTCGTTGCTTATGCCATAACCCAAAACCTCAGCGTAGATGTGCGCCCCACGTTTCAGTGCCGATTCCATATCTTCCAAAATCAGAATAGCAGCGCCCTCACCGATGTCAATGCCTTCGCGTGTTTCGTCAAAAGGACGTATTGTTGTTTTTGATATGGTATGTAATGATAAAAATCCGCTGTATGACAGCCTGCTGAACGGATCCACGCCGCCCGTGATCATAATGTCACAGGTACCGTCGCTAATAAGATCGTAGGCACAACCGATGGAATTTGAACCTGACGCGCAGGCGGTCGATATTGTAACACTCGGCCCATAGGCGTCATATTCTTTTGCAAGCACTCCGGCCGCTGTGGAACAAGTGTCCATCATAAGAGTAGGATCCGCGCCTTCATAGCCTTTATGGAAAACCTGGCTGTTGAATACATCCTTATGTGCAAAGCTTGCGAGGGATGTAGCAAGGCTTACCCCTACCATATCATGATCAATCGTCGAAAAATCGAGACCTGAATCAATTACGGCTTCTTTTGCCGCGTGCAGCGCGTAGACATTGGCTCTTTCTGTTTCAACCGAACTGTCTTTCATTTTATAGTCCGATTCATCAAAGCCTTCTACGATAGCAGCCTTGTCCAGCGCATAATCGCTCGTGTCGAAATAAGGGATTGACGTCACGCCGTCTTTACCAGTCTTCAGACCCTCCAAAAAGGATTGCTTTCCAGTACCGATGGCACTAATGACGCCCATACCGGTAATGAGCACACGCCGTTTCATCTGTATTACTCACCTGTCTTTTCACGAATAAAATCAGCGATCGTACTGACAGACTGGAATATCATCATGTCGTTATCCGTTACTTCCACGCCGAATTCCTCGTTAATTGCGACAACAATTTCAAGAGCGTCGACCGAGTCAAGGCCAAGACCCTTTTTGGTTTCGTCAGTAGCTGCTCCTTCTGCTTCAATATCTTCTTCAGGGTTTTTAAATATGGGCATATCATCGTCAATATCTTCCGGTGCAATGTCCAGATTCAGCCTTTCAATAATGCATTTTTTTACACTGAATTCTAAAGTTTCTTCACTCATTTTTACATTCTCCTTTTTTCTATTAAGCGTTTTTATATTAGGCAGAGAGTCCTCCGTCTATAACAATAGTTTGGCCTGTAATATATCCTTTGCTGCCAGCTGATAAAAACAGCACAAGTTCAGCAATATCGGAAGGTTTGCCCAGCCGTCCAAGCGGTATAGATTTGAGATATGCCTCTATCTGTTTTTCACCTAATTTCTTTACCATATCTGTTTCTATATAGCCCGGAGCCACGGAATTGACCGTGATATTGTAAGGTCCAAGTTCCTTTGCCAACGAACGTGTAAATCCTATGATTCCGGCCTTGGAAGCTGAATACGCCGTCTGCCCCACTGCACCCATAACGCCGCTGACCGAAGATACATTGACAATGCTGCCGGATTTCCGGTTAAGCATAAGCCATGCCGCGGCTTTTGAACAATAGTATATGCTGTCAAGGTTGACAGCGAGAACCTGTTTCCAATCATCGGATTTTGACATCATCATATATTTGTCTCTGGTAATACCGGCATTGTTTACCAATACATCAAGTTTCTTAAATTCTTTTTTAATGAAGTTAAATAATTTTTTAACTTCATCTTCTTTTGATACATCGGCCTGGAAAATTTCTATTCTGCCGCCTCTTCCGAGCGTGGCGGCCTCCTCCTGCAATGAACGTGCATCCGTCTCACTATGGTTGTAATTGATTATAACATCCGCGCCCTGTTCGCAAAATGCGAGTGCAATTGCTCTGCCTATCCCTTTTGACGCCCCTGTTACGCAGACTGTTTTCTTTAACGAATCCATTTTTTCACCCCGTTATGCCTCTTTAAAAACTTTATTTATATTTTTTCAGAAGAGTGGTGCAGATATTGCCGCCGATATACATGGAGTTTACAAGCGCGTATGACAATTCCTTTTTTGTGTTCCCCGCGTTTGTCAACGAACCGGATTCCTCTGCTAAATACCTCACAGGCGGCACATCATTCTTTTCAAAGCAAAGGGCAGCGGCAGCCAGCGCGTTGATTTCGCTGTTTCCAAGTGTTTCGCCAAATATAGCCTTGCTTACCACAAGGCTGACTTTGTTATTGTCAAAAACGCTTCCAATTGCGTCCCGTTCAGTTTCGTCAACGTTCGGAATTGAGTTTGCGGCGGCGCTTATAAAGCTGACGTCTTCGGGTTTTACACTGTTTTTCTCTAAAATTTTGGTCATAAGTATACTGAAACTGTTGCGTTTTTCTTTGCCAATTTCCGTATACATTTTGTTAAAGCACGGGTCTGTAACTGTTTTAAAGTCAACGACCTCAGCGTAAATGTGAGCGTCTCTCTTTCTTGCATGCTCCTCAGACTCAAGCATTACGACTGTGGAGCCCTCGCCGAGAACCGTACCGTTTGCGCGACTGGAAAATGGCACGCAGCGTTCAGACTGACCGTCATCTTTTGACAGCATTCCACTCTGGTCAAATCCATAATAAATATGAGGATGCATCTCCTCTATGCCGCATGCAAGCATAACCTCGGCTTTGCCTTCTCGGATAAAACGGCTTGCATATTCCACAGAAGAGCAGCCAACCAAGGTGGAGCTTGGACCCTTCAAGTTAAAAACAATGGACAACTGACCTACAGCCACATTAAAAACCGTCTGCTGAAAGTAATTTGGCTGACAAATTTCGGGCCCTTCTCTTCAAGCTTGCTCAGGTATTTAAATGTAACGTCTATTGGGCCGTTTACTGTGGTTACGATAGAACTGATACGGTCAGGCGTGACGTCATTTTTTAAATCAAGTCCGGAATCCGCTATGCACTGCGCGCCGGCTGCCACTAGATACTTTGAATATTTTTCTTTGCGAGAATGGACGAGTGCTTACTATAGTCAGTAATGTTGAAGGTGCGCGGAATGAAATATCCGCATTCGAAGTCAAAACCCGTTGTTTCTCCGTCAATATATGGCTATATGGCTGTGGTTTGCTTTTGCTCTGCTCCAGAGCGGCCCAGACGTCCTTTTTGTGAACCGACGGGAGAGATAAATCCCAATCCTGTAATGACGATACGCTGGCTCATTGTTTTTTCTTCCTTTCAATAAGTTCCGCTGCCTTTTCTCCAGACAGCACAATCTGCCGCAAACCAGAGCTAAATTCTCCCCACTGCCCCGCAAGGAACAGGTTGTCAAAAGGTGTTGTCTGTCTGTACGGGGAGCCCATGGAGTTATGTACTGTGTGCGCCCAGCCGGTTCCGGAGCCGTTTGCATGTAGAAACATTTTATGAAAATCAATAGGCGTTATGATTTTGCTGAATCGCGTATGTTCCGCGAGACCTGGAATCAACCGGTCTTCAACCCTGCGCATCATCTTTTGCGCAAAATAATCCTGTTGTGACGCATGCATTTCCGGAGTCCAACAGATATCGGTCTCAATGCGGATGATTTCACGGCCTTCAGCTGCAAGCGACCGATCATGCCTTGTTGGAATATGTATCTTGATTACCGGGTTTTGTGGAAAATGTCCGGACTCCAGTTCCTCATAGGCCGAAGAAACATCGTATGTATCTGACAGATAAATGCGCCCGCAGCTGTCAAATTCTTGCAGATCAAGTCTCTCGGTTACAAGGTTAATATTCAGGGAGAATGACCTATCTCTCGCTTTGATGCTCTTTGAAGAGCTTCGGGATTTTTTGCATAGTCGTCATAAAGACGAATCACATCTCCGTTGAAAATAAATGAGTTTGCTCGATATTCCGTTCCCTGCGTATCAATAACCGCTTCGATGTGTTTGCCTTCGTTTTTGAAACAAACAATTTCAGTGTCGGTCAGAACTTCACCGCCATTTCCGCGTATGTAATCGACAAGTGTATCTGAAAACTTCTGTGCGCCGCCGACAGGATAATACATTCCTTTGAAATAGCACTCAACCATAAATCCGGCCATAATCATCAGCGACGAAGGGTAAGCCTGTATGCGAAGTGACAGCAGCCCTCTCAGACGTTCATTTTTAATCGTATCGTTCAGAAGATCCTGGAAAGTCTTTTGATAATATTTAATAAAAAATGCGCCGGCGCTTTTGCCCATTGATTGTGTTCCCTCTTGAAAAAGTGAAAGCCAGTCGCAGAAACGGTGAATATCATCAGCATCGTCCGGGAACTTTTCAAGCAGCTTTTGCTCAAATTCCTCTTTCCCGCTTCCAAATTGGATAGTAATATATCCGGGAATACCGCTCTGTCTGTATGTGCTAGTTTTTTAAACGGTGCGGTTTCAGTCAGACCTAAATCCTTCAAAAAGCGACCCACCACATCATCTTTGCCGCAGGAAAGCACATAGGATACGGCATAATCTATTTTATCTCCCTGCGGTGTGGTAAAGCCGGCAAAATAACCGCCGACTGTAGGCTCCTTCTCAATAACAAGAACACGTTTGCCATCTTGAGCCATTCGTGCAGCGCCAACAAGTCCGGCTATACCACCTCCGACAGTAATCACATATAGGTAACGCTCATATTGTTCTCCCCCACTAAAGCATTCCGGATGTTCCTGAAAGGCCCGTTTTAAAGTAGCCTTCAAACCCTCCGGCCAGTTTATGCATACTTTACTTTGTCTGTCCAGCAATACATGCTCCGTTTTCGCCACTGCCAGTCTTATGTGCTGTTCATTCTCAAGTTCATAAAAAAACACGAGTTTGGCATACGCCGCCTTCTGTATGTACGTTTTAAGCAAAAGCACCTGATCAAAACGAGCCGGACTAAGATAGCGACACTGGCTTTTGGTAACTGGAACCTTATATTCGCTGAAAGCCATCAGTTCCCCCTGCGTTTTGAAAAATTCCTTCATTAAATTAAACCGGCCTGCTTCAAACCATTGATAATAGTAGCTATGATGCGCAATTTCCATTGAGTCAACTTCCACAAAGCGTACCTGTATGATTGTTTCGTTTATTTGCATGCAGTTCACCTCAAAACGTTTTATACGCGTAGGCAGTTTATGATATTGACTTTAACTAATTTGATTAGCGGCAATACAACGGCAATCAAACTGATACTCACTGCGATTCCCGCAACCATGGTAAAATTATCGGCATAAAGTATTGGTGACAAATACCTGCCTCCAAAAGAAAATACCATTGCGTCATTCGCCGCTTTTATGGTGACCTGGCCCAATATTGCAACCGCTATACCGCCAACAGCACAGCCGAGCAGCGCGGCGGCACTTACTATAATGAGAACTTCCAATGCAAATACTGTAAATTTGTGCCTGATTCATCCCAATTGCTCGCAAGGTGCCAATATCTCTTGTCTGCTGCAGTATGGAAGTAATAATGACACTGAATACACCAACACCCACCAAAACAAAAAGCACAAATGAAAATCCAAGGAGAATACCTGTATAGATGTGCGGTGCAGTCATAAATTGATTTGCTTCCGAGCCATACCATGGTGTGACCTTGAGTTTATCGTTTGACTGTGAAACGATCCTGTCCGCTTGCTTTGCGATTGCTGAAACATCCGCTCCGTTTTTGGCAAAGAGTTTGATAGTTGAAGCCGTACTGCCATCCGCCTCAAGCAGACTGTTCAGGTTTGTTCTCGGCATAAGCACACATAGCTCGATGGCTGCATTCGTCGCCGTCCCCTCATAAACGCAGCTTACATTAAACGATTTTTTGCATTGCTTACCGGATGTTGAAACACAGGTAATCGTAATCTTATCGTCCTTATGTATTCCAAGCTTTTTTGCTGTAACCTTATTAACGGCTACGCTTCCGCTCCCAATCAACAGCTTGCCTTCACGATTTGAAAAATTGGTGACCAGTTCCTTCTCATTTTCAGGTTCGATTCCAATCAGCATCACAGTAGACGACGTGCTGCCGGTAGACAGAATGCCTTTGCGGTCATCCTACTGCTTACGCAGTCAATCCCGTCTATGGCTCGCAGCTTGTCAATGGTATTATCATCAATCTTAAATGTTCCTTCATCGGAAGGCGCGACAGAAAGATCTCCTGCCATAGTACGATGACGGGATTGGTAAAATTTCGGCTGATCCCGTTGATGCAGGAAAAAGCAATCAGCAGCACAAAAACGCCAGTCGTAACTGTCAATAAAATGATACTGCTTTTTGACGGCTGCCTTTTAATATTCCGCCAGGCCATTTTCAAATACATCAATAACCCGCCTTTACCTTTACTGTTGGTTGATGCACTGAGAACTGATTTTGATACATTTCAAAACATCCGCAGAGCGTACCCAAAATTATTCAATCCTGCCTGTTATAATACATTTAATCCTGTAGCTAACAGTATTACTACATAGTTAATACATAAGTATCAATAATGTAATTTTTGTATAATTAATAATGTTTTTCACATTTTTTCCTTATTGTATCACTCATTTTTTGTCAAGCCAAGTCAGCATTTGTAAATTCACTTGACGTTTATTCTGGGTGTGATGCTTATCCTTGGTGGCGACATATTCAGCATTAAAATGGACATGAGGGAAATTACCGCATGATAACGGAGATAAAAAGGCATTCTGTCTACCGGCAGCACGTCGTCTACTGTGATGCTGA
>DATALE010000085.1:0-3677 GCA_036261235.1 Ruminiclostridium sp.
TGAGCTTTTCCTTTTGCAATGCTTCTACAACCATTTGCTTAAAATCCCCGGTATATCGCTTATTCGGTATCCCTTTTGGCATAAAAACACCCCATTTGTTTTCAGTATTCCATACTGTCTAACAAATGGGGTGCAGTTCAAAACAACCTGTTCGGGTATTTTGTTGTATAAAAGAATTATGCGGTGTTGTCTTAAAATTTAGCTTGCAGTATGACATGCAGTCATTTTAGTCCATTCCCGTGAATAACCTTATATGAACAGGTTTTCGCATTTGCCGCGGGGGTGTTTAAATGGCAGAAAGTTCCTCAAACAGTGTCGTTAAAGGAACAATGATATTAATAATAGGAAATATAATAGTAAAAATAATCGGTGCTTTCTTCAAACTGCCGCTTGCAAATATAATCGGAGCCGACGGAATGGGGCTGTATAACTCATCGTTCACAGTCTATGACATATTTCTGGTGCTTTCGACCGCCGGGTATACTCTCGCTATTTCAAAAATGGTTTCGACATGCTGTGCCCACGGGAAAGACGGGGAAGCACTTCAAATACTGAAAATAACAAGAAATCTGTTTTTTGTGATTGGACTTGTGTTTTCGGCAGTAATGTTTCTTGGAGCACGCATTTATGCACAGATGATTGGGAACACCCGTTCCTTTTTCTGTATTCTGATGCTTTCCCCTGCGGTTCTGTTTGTGTCTTTGATGTGTGCTTACCGGGGTTATTATCAGGGTACAAATGACATGATACCGACAACGGTGTCACAGGTTGTTGAGGCAATCGCGAGGCTGATTATCGGTCTTGCCGTATCGTGGTATCTCAAATCAAAAGGTTTCGGTATGGAAGTGGTTGCGGCAGGAGCGCTTGCGGGAATTACCTTCGGAGAATTTTCATCTACTTTTACGCTTGCTATGATACATAGATTTAAGCGGCGCGGCAAAAAAATCAGGCGGCAGAGTTTTGCCCCG
Source organism: Ruminiclostridium sp. (assembly GCA_036261235.1). Classification (GTDB taxonomy): domain Bacteria; phylum Bacillota; class Clostridia; order Oscillospirales; family Ethanoligenentaceae; genus Ruminiclostridium_D. The sequence continues at coordinate 969 of DATALE010000085.1, forward strand.
TCCGGCAGGATAATGAGGAATCTTTTCGCGACGTCTGTCCCTATCGGTATAAGCGGGATAATTATAAGTGTAATCAATATTCTTGATAATTCAATCGTCATGCATCGCCTTCAGAATATCGGCTGCACTGAACAGCAGGCGAACACGTTAAACGGTGCCTTTAATATGGCATTCACCGTTTTCAGTCTGCCGATTACTATCGTTATGGCGGTGACAACAAGTGTGTTCCCGGTTTTGTCCTACGCTCACGCGAGCGGCAGTCATGCTCGGGTACAGAAGATTATAAAAGCGTCCCTGAGGATTATAATGATTGCTTCGACAGCGACCGCAGCAATATTTCTTGCGCTCTCCGGCCCGATAATAAAAATTCTTTATTTCGGACAGCCGCGCGACGCTCAGATTGCAACACCCCTGCTCGTACTGATGTCGCCTGCGGCGGTTCTTATTTCACTCGCTGTTATAACCGGCACAATACTTCAGGCGGTTGACAAATTGATTGTACCTTCCCGGTCTTCTATAATCGGCGGCGCAATCTGCCTTGTTTTTAACTGGTATCTTATCGGCAATCCCCAAATAGGCATTTATGGGGTTCCGATAGGTATTTGCATATGTTACGGCATAGTAACATTTTTAAATCTCTTTGAAATTAGAAAATGCGGAATAAAGTTCAATAGCAGAGAGGTACTTTTAAAACCGGTTCTGCCAGCTGTAGTTCTCGCTTTAAGCCTTGCGGCTGTATATTATTTGTCATACAGAACGCTTGGAAATATAAAGGCGGTTGTTTTAAGTCTCACTGTCAGTATTGCTGTTTATCTTGTTGTTCTGTTTACTTCTGGAACAGTTGAAAAAGACGATTTAAATATGATACCGGGCGGGAAAAAACTTGTAAAAGTATTAGAAAAACTAAATTTTTTCAAATCAAGAAGCCCTGTTCATATTGTTTAAATCATATTTTCACAAAAGAGTCAGTGGCGTCATATTCTGTTATTGCATAAAATTAGGTGGAGGCGGGTGTAAATGGATATGAACGAAGGCATGAATGATATGGACACTATGTCGGATATCATGAGAATGCCCGATGAGGATTCTATGGACGACGATATGCGCCGTTTTATGGCGGATGGCTACATAATGGGCAGAAACTGTTTCGGCAGCGATTCATCTCAATACGCAGACAGACTGATGGAGTTTATTAACGATGAGTTTTCAGACCACCTTTATTACAGTCAGCTTTCAAGGCGGTCGCCGACCCAGTACGCGCGAAAGTTATTCAGGGAAATGTCCGCTGATGAGCTAAGGCATTCCCGTCGTTTCGCTGCCGCATATTTTCTGATTACAGGAAAAAGGTATTTTCCAACACGCAATACTGTTGAACCGGTTACAGTTCCGCCCATATTTATTCAGGCGCTTCGCCAGAGGTATCTTGCTGAATCGAGAGACGCTGTTAAATACCGCATGTTTGCCCAGCAGACAAGGGATCTTTGTCTGAGAAGGATAGCGATGAACACCAGTGATGACGAAAGACGCCACGCACAGGAAATAATGGAACTTCTGCAAACACTATGATGAAAACATAGCAAACAAAGAGTGTATTAATAAAACATAAACGCCGACAGATGCGGTCAAAGCCGCCCTGCCGGCGTATTTTATGTTAAATCTTATGTACTTTAAGTGTATTTTAAGAAGTTTTCGTTATATTGAGTTCCGTTATCAGCTGTTTTATTCCGTTAACAGTTTTGTCAGCATAGGCGCGGCTGTCGGAATAAGCTGCGGGCGGATATTCAAGAAGCATTGCTTTTGAGCCTTGTGTTCCTGCCCATGCGCTGAAGTATCCGTTGTTGAAGTCGGAGAAGCTTTCGTGCGTATATATGTTCAAGCTGTTTTTAAAGCAATTTGCAACCCACTCGTCACCAATGAATTTATTGTACCAGCCATGACAGTCTATCACGACATCGGGCTTAATCGTATTCACCAAATCCCTGAGCGCCTGTGATTCCGACGAAGAAAAGGGCTTGCCCAAAGTGTGGTTTCTGGCTTCATTAAAAACCTTGAACTGATAATCAAAATCCCTGTTAATATCGATTCCCAATGATGCCTGACAGCGTCCTATGCCGTTATTTGTATACCCCTGTGACAAACCGTCAGGGTTCAGAGAAGGAGCGATATAAAGTTGAGTTCCGCTTAACTGGGCCCTGTAATTCATGAAATAGTTTGCAACCATATTGCCGATGTCGACGAGCGCTTGCCCGTCTTTTGGGTGCAAATCCTCGAATCCGTGAATTTCAAACGTCATGAGTATTTTGGATTTTGCTGTGACGACAGGCGAAATTTTTGTGCAGATTAAATTTGCTCCCAAACCGCTTTTCCCATAAATAATCTGTCCGGTTGTTGAAATTGATTCATTCTGCGACTGAATACTCTGATTTACGGACTGCACAGTGCCGGATGCCGTATTATTGACAGCCTTCTTTTTCGTTGTCTGGGCCGGCGCAAGAAAAAAACAGATAACGATAACAAGAATAAGAGCTATTATGAACGAAAAATACATTCGTGTTGTTTTATAAAGAAAAGACATTTTTAAATTACCTTTTGAATTAAAATTATTGTCGATTTTATTTTACCATTACAGTCAAAAGAAAACAATAACAGACAAGCTTGTCTTAGATATAATAGAAAGTTTACAATTTGTTATTTGCAAATTAAGTTAGG
>DATALE010000092.1:0-5754 GCA_036261235.1 Ruminiclostridium sp.
TTTCCGTTTACAACTCTTGAAACAGTGGCAATAGAGACGCCCGCTTCTTTTGCAATGTCGTATATGTTCATTTCTGCCATCCTTTATGTAAACGTTTTCAATAATAATTATAGACACGCAGAGTGTCTAATGTCAATAAAAAGCACCTGATAATTGTAATTTTATGGCTTAACATTTTTCAAACGGTTGACAAGCAGCAGAAAATGTATGATAATATTATAAGGCAATACTGTTGTTATCTCAAACGCCCTTACATTTGCATCTTTTCGTCATACTTCACAAAATCGTCACAATACATCAAGTATTATCTGCGGCTTTTGTTGTGTCTGACGACAAATGTATCGGCGTGTAAGAATATTTAGAATTTATGATATGTTACGATAAGAAGTTTTTTGCGGAACGGAGGCTGGCGCTTTGTACAATTCGGTTAATCTTATGACCTTGCAGCTTGAAAGTCAGATGTTCGAAAAACTATGTGAAAGTGTAAAAACAGCTTCAAATTATACTCCGAGTGTATCTTTTTCCGATATGCTCGATTCCTCAATAAACGGGCTGTCCGGTGCTATTCCGGAGGTTTCCGGCCAAACTTCTGACGCCGGTGGTATGACTGTTTCCGACAACATGGTGAAATTCATTGAAGAGCACGAGGGTTTCGCGTCAACGGCGTACAGAGGCGTTGACAGCTGGAATCAGACCACGGGCTATGGGCACGTGATAACTGCCGGGGAGAATATCGGCCCGCTGACTCAGGCGGGAGCGGAAAGCCTGCTCAGGAACGACCTCAAAAAATACGAGGCTTCGGTAAACGAAGAGTTCAAAGGAGTAAACCTTACTCAGGGGCAATTTGACGCACTCACAAGTTTTGCATACAACCTCGGCGAAAATATCTGGAGCAAAACTCCGAAACTCGTATCCGACATAAAATCCGGCGCGTCGGCAGACGTTATTAAGGCCGATATGGAAAATTGCGCACACTGCAACGGGCAGGTTCTGCAGGGACTTGTAAACCGCAGAATGGACGAGTGGAAAGTTTACGCCTACGGCGACTACAATGGCTGATTAAAAAAAATTAAGATGCAAAACAGCAGTATCGGGGGTTACACCTGATGCTGCTTTTCTTTAAGAAAATATTTTAATCATTATGCGGAAAGATATAGTAGTTGTGATATAAAAGCAAGGGGGCTGCATTATGATAATCTCAAAAAGCGGTGAAAATAATTATCTAACTGAACTTTCAAACGGCGAATACACCGTATTTGCCGATACAGCAGAAGACTCGAAATATATGCATCCGCCAGAGTTTATAGAAACCGCTCTTTCCGCCTGTATGAATATAACGACCCGTATGGTTCTTGACCGCATGTCGCTTAAATATGATGAAGTTTCGGTCAGGGTGTCGCTTGAAAGGCCGTCAAAGGAAGAAACGGTCATAAAATACAGCATTGATATAAAGGGCGATATAGAAGAGGAAATAAAAAAACAGGTTATTGCAAAGGTGTATAATTGCCCTGTCAGAAGAATTTTAAATTCCGACATTAAAATTGAAGAAATGAATTAACGGGGATAAAAAATGCTTCATATAATTTTCGGGCGTTCGGGCAGCGGTAAGTCACGGCTCGCTCTTGAAACCGCGCAGTCAGCGGCAAAAAGCGGACAGAATGCCGTAATTATTGTCCCGGAACAGTTCACTTTCGAAACCGAACGTGAAATTGTCCGCAGGTTTGGCGCCAATAGCTGCCTTAATATCGAAGTACTCAGCTTTTCACGGCTAACTCACAGGGTTATGAACGAATACGGCGGGCTTGCCTGCCGTTACATAGACGACTGCGGAAGAAATGTGCTGATGCGGCTTGCTTTAAACCAGATAGGAGATATGCTTGAGGTATATTCAAAGCAGGCGAAGAGCGCGTCATTTGTAAAAACAATGGTTGGAGCTGTCGCGGAATACAAGGTTTGCGGTATCGACGCGGACATGCTTTCCGACGCCGCAAAAAAGGCGGAGGGCGGGCTTTTAAGGCGGAAACTTTCGGATATTGCCCTTATAATGCGTACATATTGCGCCATGCTGGAAAGTGAATTTTCAGATCCGCTCGACGATCTGACAAGGCTTGCGCGCAAGCTCTCTGACTGTCCTTTTTTTGAAGGCAAAACGGTTGTGCTTGATGGCTTTAAAGGTTTTACACCGCAGGAAAGGGACGTTATAGGCAAAATTCTGAGGACCGCGGGAGAAGTATATGTTACACTTTGCGCAGAAGAGTTGGGAAGCGCGGATTCAACAGGTTTGTTTTCACCTGTTGAAAAAACGGCGCGTCAGCTTGTGGCTTTGTCAAACAGAAACGGCTGCCCGGTTTCACCGCCCTTAAAATTAAAAGAAGCATACAGGTTTAAAAAAGAAAGCCTTAAATATCTTGAAAGCTCTGTGTTCCGCCCGGAATCAGCTCCTTTTGAAAAAGAAACACCGGATATACATATAATCTCCGCCGGGAACATATATGAAGAATCAAAATTTGTTGCGTGCGAGATAACGCGGCTTGTACGGGAAAAAGGCTGCCGCTATGGCGAAATTGCTGTGATTTCCCGCGGGCTTGACCTTTATGACGGCATTATCGACCCGCTTTTTGAGAAATATGGCATACCGTATTTCTATGACCTGAGGCATGATATAGCTTCGCACCCGCTGATGGCGCTCGTTCAGTCGCTCCTTTCCATAATCAATTCCGGGTTCAGACAGGAGCATGTTCTGAGATACCTGAAAACGGGACTTGCGGGCTTTTCGGTCGAGGAAGTATCAGCGCTTGAAAACTATGTTTTGATGTGGGACATAAAAGGCGTGGATAAGTGGCGGGAGGAATGGAAAAACAGCCCGTCCGGCTTTGAAGCTGGTAAAGATACCGATTTCAGCGATGAACTGTTAAAATTAAACGCGCTGAGGGAAAGAGTTTATGCGCCGATAGCGGCACTTTGCGATGAAATGGACAAGTGCGGGAAATCAAAGGCGCTTTATGAATTCCTGTGCCGCACGGGTGTCCGTGAAGAAGTGACCGACGCGTGCCGCAGGCTTAAACAGGGAGGGGAAGCGCGGCTTTCTCTTGAATACGGCCAAATCTGGGAAAAACTTGTTTCAATGCTTGACCAGATATCAATGGCGGCCCGCACTGAAAAGCTGTCTCTCCAGGAATTCGCTTCGATGCTTTCACTCGTAATTGAAAATACGGATCTCGGCAGTATTCCGCCGACGCTTGACGCCGTGACAATAGGTGACGCCGAACGAATCAGAACGGGCGGGGCGGAATATGTATTTGTAATTGGCCTTGCGGAAGGGGTGTTCCCGAGAAAGGCCTCATCTGTGGGTATAATTTCTGACAGCGAAAAACGCAGGCTGATTGAAATCGGTTTGGAACTGTCGCCGCCGACATCGGAACAGGCGGCGGAAGAGCGCTTTTTTGCATACAAGGCGCTGACGTCATCTTCAAGCGCGGTTTATCTGACTTATCCCCGGGGCGACGCGACAGGCCGGGCTTTAAGACCGTCCTATTTTCTGCCTGCCGTAAAAAAACTGTTCCCGCAATGTGAAATCACAGATGATGCGCTCAAAAATCCGATTGATACGATAGCGTCCGAAAAAACAGCGTTTGACCTTCTTGCGGGCGGCTATTCCGAAAAGAATGCTTTAAACACCGCACTAAAAAGTATTTTTGAGAACAGGCGGGAATTTAAAGATAAAATTACGGCGCTTGACCGCGCGGCGAACGGGCGGAGGCTTGAATTTGCAAATCCAATGACGGCCCGCGCGCTCTACGGCGACACCATGCGCGTGTCGCCGAGCCGTGTTGAAACCTTCGGACAGTGTCGGTTTTTATATTTCTGTCGTTACGGACTGCGCGCAATGCCGAGAAAAAGGGCTGAACTTGACGCGCCAGAAATCGGTACGGTCATACATTTTGTGCTTGAACGGCTGCTTTCCGGGACAAAAGAAAAGGGGCTTGCCGGGATACCTGAGGATGAGCTGAAATTGATGACAAACGCCCTTTTAGATGAATTCGCGGCGGTTTATCTTGGGGGACTTGATGACAAGCCGCAAAGGTTCCGATATTTGTTTAGCAGCCTTGCCGATACGGTGATGTGCCTTGTGAAACATATGGCGGAGGAATTTGCCCAAAGCGGTTTTGAACCGGCGGATTTTGAGCTTCTGATAGCGTCTGACGGCGATGTGAAACCGTTTGGAATCGGGCTTCCTGACGGGGGACGGCTGCTTGTCGGCGGAAAAGTTGATCGGGTCGACATAATGAAACATAACGGAAAAACCTACCTCAGAGTTGTTGACTACAAAACCGGCACAAAAAATTTCAACCTAAGCGACCTTGTTTATGGACTTAACCTGCAAATGTTCATATATTTATTTACGTTATGTAATAATGCTAAAGAAAGATACGGTGCGGATATTGTTCCGGCGGGCGTTCTTTATGTTCCGGCGAAAAAGCCGGAAATATCGGCAGAAAGAAGCGATTCGGAATTTGAAATAAAAAAACAGACTGAACGAGAACTTCGAATGAACGGTATCGTCCTTAATGACCCCGACGTAATTTTCGGAATGGAAAGCGGAGGCGGGGGACGCTTTATTCCGGCTGAACTCAAAGGCGCGGAAGACAGTGACGGAACGGTATGTTATTCGGTTACCGGGCGTTCGTCTGCCGCGACACTTGAACAGTTCGGAATTCTTAAGCGCCATATAGAAAAAATCCTGCGTTCGATGGCGCATACTTTACATTCGGGCGACGCCGCGGCGATGCCTGTCAGCGGGCTTGGCTACAGTCCCTGCAAATACTGCGATTACGCGAGCGTATGCGGTTTTGAACAGGGCTGCAAGGTCAAAAATATTTTTACTGTTGAAAAGAAAGACGTTTTTAATAAAATGAAAGGTGATGAGAACGATGGAGCGCAAATGGACTAAAGAACAGCAGGACGCCATTTCAGCGCGTGGAGGAACGCTGCTGGTATCGGCGGCCGCCGGGAGCGGAAAAACGGCGGTTCTGGTCGAGCGCGTAATCGGGCTTATCACCGATCCGCAACATCCGTGCGACGCGGACAGGCTTCTTGTCGTAACGTTCACAAACGCCGCCGCTGCGGAAATGCGCGAACGCATTTCACAAAGGCTGAGCGACATGATTTCACAAAACCCGCTTGACCTCAATTTGCAGCGTCAGCAGATGTTGCTTCAAAATGCTCATATCAGTACAATTCACTCGTTTTGTCTCGATATGCTGCGTGAACACTTTGAAAAACTCGATATTCCGCCGGATTTTCGCATTGCCGATCAGAATGAAGTTGAAATCTTAAGGACCGATGTGCTTAACGATATACTTGAAAACCGGTATGCTCAGGGCGATACTGCTTTTGTTGAACTGACAGGTATTCTCAGCACGGGAAAGGACGACAGGCAACTTTTCGATACAGTATTAAGGCTCTATGATTTTTTGAGATCGCTTGATGATGCCGACGGGTGGTTAAAAAAAGCGGCGGACATGTACGATACCCCAGAACCGGCAGGCAAAACCGTTTGGGGAAGGATTGCGCTCGGTTTTGTTAAAGAAGCACTTCAAAGCGCACTTGTCTCGCACAAACGGACGCTCATGATAATTCACGGATATCCACAAATGGAAAAAGCATACGCGTCAGCGTTCGAAAGCGATATATCTGGGCTTGAAAAGTTAATAGAATCCGCTGACGGCGCGGATTGGGACGGAATATGTGCGG
>DATALE010000095.1:0-11796 GCA_036261235.1 Ruminiclostridium sp.
CGCGACAGGCTTGCCTTTTCTGGACGCACAGAAATGGGAAAAGATGCGCGGGGCGCTGCGCCCCCGTTTTCGTGCGTGGCTTTGAAAATTCATTTTGATTTGGGAAACTGAGTTGCTAATTGTCCTTATCTCCACCCGCTAATGGTGTTCTCTCATTAAACAAAGAAAAAGGTTAACCTTAATATTAAAGATAAAGAAAAAACAACGCAAAACGAGCCCTCATAAGAATATCAATTGAGCTCAAGCGGGGAATTTGACGGTGGCACAGCCACCAGTCAAACCGGACAAACATCGTTATGCGGCGTGGTCCTTTTTTCACGCCGCTGGATTCTATGTTTGTCCGCCGCGCAGACCGCAAAGGTGCTTCAAGAAACTTGCGCTCGTTTTGCGTATCGGCAGGCAGGGTACTATGGGCCAGACTGTGTCAAAATGCAGTGAAAAATAAAAAATAAAGCAAAAGTGGTGAAACAATACGTAGATTTTGCTGAAATATGATTGCCATTCCCACAAATCAAGGCGAATTTCGTTTAGAGTGGTGAATCAAAATTTTATCTTTTTGTTTTGACACAGTCTGGGGCGGCTAGCCCATAGCCGCCTTTCCTTTCTTTGGCGGGACAAAGAAAGCGCCTGTCGCGGCGCAGAGCGACAAAGTGCTTAATTGCCGTTGCTTTTTAAAACCGGAAAAGGACAATTAATCCAAATTCGTATACTATGTAGAAAATTAGGTTATTCTTATTTGAAATCCTAATAAAAACTATTGATTCTAAACTTATTAGCAATCGGTTTGGGTGATAAGATAAAAAGTTCTTTTTCTTCTCCAACAAAAGCACCATAAAGCAATCTCTTTGTCGCTTAAGCCGCGACAGGCTTGCCTTTTCTGGACGCACAGAAATGGGAAAAGATGCGCGGGGCGCTGCGCCCCCGTTTTCGTGCGTGGCTTTGAAAATTCATTTTGATTTGGGAAACTGAGTTGCTAATTGTCCTTATCTCCACCCATTAGCGTTGAGCAAACTGGTTCAAACTATTAGGAAACTTATTTAATCTTTCTATTTTCAGCAACGGCGAAGCCGTCACTTTTCACCGCGCGGCATGCGCTGAGCTATAGTAGGTGGTGAGCGGTCGCCGAAGGCGATAAAACGGCATCATTGTTCGAGCCCCGGCGAGTTTGATGCCGTTTTAAGCGAAATAGTTCTTTAGAAGGAGAGAGTTTTCCGCCGGCGGTTTTGTGATGGCTTTGCTCCCGGCAGGCGCCTTTAGTTTCTTTGGCGCATCAAAGGAACCGCCCGCCACGGCGTGAGTGGCAATGTTCTTATTAGATGGTGTTCTTTTTAAAGCGAAAAGAAAACATATATACCCGTTCCCCAACAAGAAACATCATCAAGCATGTTTCTTGTCGCGGGAGCCGCGCTGGCTGCAAAGGTGCTTCAAGAAACTTGCGCTCGTTTTGCGTATCGGCAGGCAGGGTACTAGAGGCGGCTAGCCCATAGCCGCCTTTGATTTCTTTGGCGGAACAAAGAAAGCGCCTGTCGCGGCGCAGAGCGACAAAGTAGAAATTAGATGCTTTTTTACTTTTAAACCGTATAGGAAGAAATGCTGCTTAATTGTTATAAACGAATTAGTTCCGAAGAAGCGGTAATTTTCCCGCCGTGCGGTTTTGTGACGGCTTTGCTCCCGGCAGGCGCCTTTAGTTCCTTTGGCGCATCAAAGGAACCGCCCGCCACGGCGTGAGTGGCAATGTTCTTATTAGATGCTGCTCTTTTTAAAGCGAAAAGAAAAACGGGAAAGTTTTTTTAATAAGTTAATCATCTCACCTGTTCCGGATTCTCAATATGATCCCTTTGTCCGTTGCTTGCTTTGGCTATTGTATTATCCACCGTCGGTTTATAGTTGTCGTCAAAGGTTACCTCCGGCCCGTTTGAAAGCTGAACGATATAATTTCCGTTTTCGACCCGCGCACTTGTAACTTTTTCGCCGCTTATCAGCCTTTGTTTTATATTTTCGAGCTTCATTCTTTGAATCTCCACAAGAATCCCTCCGCTTTTTAGAAAAATAATTTTAGATTGATTTTAACAAAAGGAGCAAATAAAAGTTACCTATTATTGACAAAATTGTACTTGCAGACAGTAGGTTTTATTGTAACACTTGACAAACAGAGCTTAATATACTATTATAAATATAATATAAGATAATATCGGCGGAAATTTTCGCCGTTTAACATTGAAAACCACTGAAAAAGGCAAAACCGGTTTATAATCCTTACAGAGAGCCGCTTTGGCTGGAATGCGGCAGGAAGAATCCGGCGGTTGGGCTTTGGAAGGCGGAAGGAAAGCGATTTTTATTAATCGCAAGTAAAATCCGACGTTTGCGGCGCGTTAAGCCGTTTTGAGGCGGGGCTGTTTTTTCAGTCCAATCAAGGTGGTACCGCAGATTATGTCTGTCCTTGTATTTTTACGAGGACAGGCTTTTTTTATAATAAAATTTATGTATCGGGCTTTTTGGAGGTATTTGATAGATGAAAAAACTGCTTATGGGCAACGAGGCCATAGCATTCGGCGCTATAAAAGCAGGCGTAAAGGTTGTCTGTGGTTATCCCGGCACACCTTCGACAGAAGTCTTGGAAACTGTCGCAAAAAATAATGACTGCGGCATTTATGTCGAGTGGTCAGTCAACGAAAAGGCGGCTATGGAGCTCGGAGCAGGCGCTTCCTACTCCGGCGCAAGAGTTATGGTAACGATGAAACAGGTCGGGCTTAACGTCGCGTCCGATCCTCTTATGAGTCTTACATATATCGGAACAAAGGGCGGCATGGTTATCCTTGTTGCCGATGACCCGGGGCCAAATTCTTCACAGACCGAACAGGATACACGGCATTTTGCAAAGTTCTCGAATCTTCCAGTTCTTGACCCGTCAACCCCGGAAGAAGCCTATGAAATGGTGCAGTATGCCTTTGAGCTTTCGGAAAAAATCGGGCTTCCGGTGTTTTTAAGACCGACGACACGCGTCTGCCACGCATGCGCCGCGGTTGATATTGCGGGAGAACGTTATGAATATAAACCGGAGGGTTTTGTAAAAAGTTCAAAATGGGTCATCTTCCCCGCCCTCGCTTATAAAAAACACATCGAACTTGAAAAGCAACAGGATGAAATTGCAAAGGTTTTTGATAACTGCCGCTTTAACAGCATATCCGGCGGCGGCAAAATCGGAATCGCAGCGTCCGGAATCGCTTATGCTTATGCGCATGACGCGATTGAAAAGCTCGGACTTAATATAAAGTTGTTCAAGGTTGCAACCGCATATCCGTTCCCGAGCGGCAAAGCCGCTGAGTTCCTTGAAGGAATTGACATGGCGCTTGTTATTGAGGAACTTGACCCTGTTATTGAAGAAGCGCTTAAACTTGAAGCATACAAAATCGGCAGCAAGGCGAAAATTTTCGGGAAAAGCACCGGAAATGTCCCCAAAATCGGAGAGCTGAGTTTTGAAAAAGTTGAAAAGATAATAGCAGATTTTATGAATACTGAAAATCCGCAGGAGGAAGAGGACGGCTACCCGGAAGCCCTTCCGATGAGGGCGCCGAACCTTTGCGCAGGCTGCCCACATCGTGCTTCGTTCTATGCGGTAAAACAGGCGATGAAAGGTGAAAAGGCAGTCTTCACCGGAGACATCGGCTGCTACACACTCGGAAACGCAAAGCCGCTTGATATGACCGACACCTGTCTTTGCATGGGAGCGTCGATAACGGTTGCTCAGGGCATTAAACGCGTTGAGCCAGGCACAAAACTTTTTGCGTTTATCGGCGATTCAACCTTCTTCCACACCGGTATTCCCGGAATTGTAAACGCTCTTTATAATGGCACGCAGATTACAATTGTTGTTCTCGATAATTCCACCACCGCCATGACCGGGCATCAGCCTCACCCCGGTATCGGGCGGACAATGATGGGCGGAGAGTCGCCGAAAATCAGCATTTATGACACCTTGAAAGCGCTCGGTGTTGAATATGTGCGACGAGTAAACCCGTTTGATCAAAAAGCGGCGATTGAAACGGCCAAAGAAGCCGCCCGTCAGCCCAAAGTTTCCGCGATTGTTTTCGAAGCACCGTGTATCGCGCTCTTCAAAAAAGAATCTACATATAAAGTCGATACTGATAAATGCAAAGCATGTTCAAAATGTATCAAAGAGATTGGCTGCCCTGCCATTCACCTTGACAAAAACAAAAAGGCGGAAATAGACGATTCCCTGTGCTATGGCTGCGGGCTTTGCACCGGAATTTGCCCGTTCGGCGCTATAGGGAGGGTTCAGAAATGAAATGTGATATTTTGATATCAGGTGTCGGCGGTCAAGGTCAGGTTCTCGCTTCGCGGCTTTTGGGCGCGGCGGCAATTGATGGCTGCTTTGACGTCCGAACAAGCGAAACAATCGGCATGTCGCAGCGCGGCGGCTCGGTCACAAGTTCCGTTCGTATCGGCGGCGGTGTTTTTAGCTCGGCAGTTCCGGACGGCGGAGCAGATGTGATTCTCGGGTTTGAAATCTGTGAAACTGTCAGGAACCTCAAAAAACTTTCAAATGACGGTGGTATCGTTCTTAATGCGCAGGTAATAAGCCCCGTTTCGGTCTCACTTGGACTTGCAAAATATGATTCGGGCAAAATGACTGAGTATATAAAAAACAAGGTCAAAAGGCTCGTAACGGTTGACGCGTGCGCTTTGGCGTCAGCGGCAGGATCTGTCAGAGCGGCAAACGTCGTTATGCTCGGAGCGGCATGCGGAGCGGGATTTTTACCTTTTGAAAAAGAAAAATTCTTATCGGTAATTCGCAAAAATGTTCCGCAGAAATTCAAGACACTTAACGAAAAAGCCTTTTTAAGCGGTTTTGAATTCGCAGAAGGTTTAAGAAAATAACTATTGACAAATATTTTTCGTGTGGGGGATAAAGTGATATGAACAGCGAAGTTTTTGAGCAGATTAAGGCACTTATAAACCGTGTCCTTGAAACAAGCCCGTTCTATAAAAAGGTTTTTGAAGATGCGGGGATAACGGCGGCGGATATAAAAACGCCCGAAGATTTTGAAAGAATACCTTTGACCGACAAAGCCGCGCTTCGCGAAGCATATCCTATGGGACTTCTTTCCGTACCGCAGGAGCAGGTCGTGCGCATTCATTCGACTTCCGGAACGACCGGCAGCCCGGTGATTATCCCTTATACCCGTCAGGACGTTGAGGACTGGGCGATAATGTTCTCGCGCTGTTTTGAAATCGCCGGAATTACCAATAAAGACGTTATCCAAATTACCCCGGGTTATGGACTGTGGACGGCAGGCATCGGTTTTCAGGCGGGCTGTGAAAGGCTCGGCGCGATGGCTATACCTATGGGACCGGGCAACACCGACAAGCAGTTCCAGATGATGATTGACCTCAAGAGTACGGTTTTGTGCTCAACCTCGTCATACGCTCTGCTTATCGCGGAAGAAGCGCAGCGCAGAGGCATAAAAGACAAATTGAGCCTGAAGCGCGGCATAATCGGTTCGGAGCTTTGGGGCGATCTAATGCGCAAACGCATCGAAAATGAGCTTAATATTGAGCTTTTTGATATTTACGGTCTTACCGAAGTCTATGGGCCTGGCATCGGAATCGACTGTGACAAGCATGAGGGACTTCACTATTTTAACGATTATCTTTATTTTGAAGTTGTCGACGCCGACGGCAAACCCGTAAAAGACGGCGAATGGGGAGAACTTGTAGTTACAACACTCAAAAAGCAGGCCGCTCCGCTTGTCCGTTACCGCACACATGATTTAACGCGAAAACTGCCGGGGAAATGCTCATGTGGAAGGGATTATCCGATGATTGACCGGATAATGGGCAGAACCGATGATATGGTCAAGGTCAAAGGCGTTAATATATACCCCGGTCAGATCAATAACGTTTTGAAGGCCTGCGAAGGCGTGAGCAGCGAATATCAGGTACATATAACGCACGAGGACGGCAGGGACGTTTTCAAACTGAAAGTCGAGAAAAAAGACGGCTGCGAGGCAGGAGCGGTTGAAAAGGAAGTCACTTCTGTTTTCAAGCGCAAAATCGGAATCAAAATCGAAGTTGAAGCTGTTGCAATCGGTGACCTGCCGAGAAGCGAAAAAAAGAGCAAAAGGGTTTTTGATTACCGCCAAAAATAATATTACCGCATTATCAACTGCCGGGAAGCTGTTTCCCGGCGGTTTTTTTGCAGTCCGAAAATATTTAAGGCAATTCGAAATACGATAAAACGGGGCCTTATTCCCTCCCTTTTTTGCCTGAATCTTTTATCTTAATTTTGCAACAAGATAATTTTAATTTTTCGGAAGAATAAAGTCTCGCCTGCTTGCCTTTATCCTATTATAAAGACATTACAAAGCACAAAAAGCAATGTGAATAGTTATGAGAAGGCTTGGAAACAATAGAATAAAAAATCGGAGGAATTATAATGAAATTTACATTACCGATAAAAGACCTGCATGGACGAGAAATACTGGATTCGCGCGGCAACCCAACCGTAGAGGCTGAAGTAACCCTTGAGTGCGGTGTAACAGGAACTGCCGCCGTGCCATCTGGCGCTTCGACCGGCGCATTTGAAGCGCATGAACTGCGTGACGGTGACCCGAAAAGGTATCTGGGGCGCGGCGTTACAAAAGCAGTCGGAAATATAAACGGCGAGCTGAGAAATACGCTTATTGGCATGGACTCCTTGTCGCAGGCTGATCTTGACAGGAGAATGATTGTGCTCGACGGCACACCCGATAAGTCAAGGCTCGGGGCGAATGCGATACTTGCTATTTCACTGGCAAACGCAAAAGCGGCGGCAAAAGCGCAAAATATTCCGCTTTATCGTCATCTGGGCGGTCAGAACGCAAACGTCATGCCTGTCCCTATGATGAATATTCTAAACGGCGGAGCCCATGCCAAAAACAATATTGATATTCAGGAATTCATGATTATGCCTGTCGGCGCGAACAGTTTTTCTGAGGCTCTCCAGTGGTGCGCGGAAGTATATCACAACCTCGGAAAGGTTCTTTCCTCGAAAGGACTTGCTTCCGGAGTTGGCGACGAAGGCGGCTTTGCACCGAATCTCGGAAGCGACCGTGAAGCGCTTGATGTAATTATGGAAGCGGTGACAGCGGCGGGTTATACCATGGGTACGCAGTTTTTGATTGCAATCGACGCGGCGTCTTCTGAATGGCGGCAGGAAGACGGAAGCTATCTTCTTCCCAAAGCAAACAGGAGAATAAGCGTACAGGAACTACTTGAGTACTGGCAGGAGCTTGTCGGTGTTTACCCCATTGTTTCAATCGAAGACGGGCTTGCGGAAGAGGACTGGGACGGTTGGGTCAACCTCACAAAGAACCTCGGCGATGATATCCAGCTTGTGGGTGACGACCTTTTTGTTACAAACGCAAAGAGACTTCAAAAAGGAATATTGCTCGGCGCGGGAAATTCAATTCTTATAAAAGTAAATCAGATAGGCACGCTGACCGAAACGTTTGAAGCAATTGCAAAAGCACAGCGCAGCGGCTACACGGCGGTTATTTCCCACCGCTCCGGCGAAACTGAGGACACAACGATTGCGGATATTGCCGTCGCGGTGAACGCAGGCCAGATTAAAACCGGCGCACCGACAAGAAGCGAACGCGTTGCGAAATATAACCGGCTGCTTCGTATTGAGGAAGAACTGCACGGAGCTTCACAATATCCGGGGCTCGGAGCGTTTTATAACCTGTAATCTTATGGCGGTTTTTGACCGCCGCTACATAACAGTACGTTATATTTTTGACATTCAAATGAAAAAGAGTTAAACTTTAATGATATAGTACATCCGGGGATACATAATTATTTCGGAGAAAAAGCTTTGAATATAAAAATTGATGAAATACTAAGGACAAAACGCCGGACTATTACACTGCAAATCACAAGCGACGGCAGGCTGGTAATACATGCGCCTTTAAAAACGCCGCGCTCGCTGATAGAACGAGCTGTGCAGCAGAAGTCCGGCTGGGTTTTGCAGAAGCAGAATGAAATTTCATTGAAAAACCAAAAGTATCCGCCAAAGCGTTGTGTCGAAGGAGAAGCGTTCAGAATTTTTGGGGACGATTATTCCCTGACGTATTCAGATACGGCAAAAGAGGTATTTGCAAAAGGCGGAAAACTATTTGTACCCGAACGTTTCAGGGACAATGCGCGGGTTTATATTGAAAAATTTTATAAATCAGAGGCTAAAAGGGTCCTTTTTGAGCGTGTCGCCTATTATTCTGCAATGTATAAAATAAAATATGAGTCAGTCAAAATAACAAGCGCACTTTCACGATGGGGTTCCTGCTCGTCAAAAGGCAGGCTTTGTTTTACATGGCGGCTTGCTATGGCGCCTGTTTTAATGATAGACTATGTTGTGGTTCACGAGCTTTCGCATATTAACCACCTTGACCATTCAAAAGCCTTTTGGCAGCGTGTGGGCGAGCTTATGCCCGATTATACGGCGCGGCGGGAATGGTTCAGGAACAACTCATTTCTGCTGAGGAAAAACTTCTTTGAAGGCGATTAAAGGCAGGCGGTTTGCGGGCGCTGCAGATTTTTGGAACTCATTCAGTTTACACAAGGCATAAATGGCTCCTTTTGTTTTTTCGGCATATATAAAGTACCCTCAATGCGGTTTGATAGCGATAAAAAATATAAGTTTTGTTCCGGAGGATAATGTGAAAAAGTTCAGCATTTTAAAAAAGTTTCTGAGTTATTACAAGCCATATCAGTCCTTATTTTTTATGGACTTGTTCTGCGCTCTTATTGTATCGGCGGTTGACCTTGCGTTTCCGCTCATTTTAAGTTACCTTTCAAAATCGTTCTTTACTCTTGACAAGAGTATTATTCTGCACACAATAGGTTTTATCGGCGCCGCTCTCGTTGTAATGTATCTTGTAAAATATTTCTGCCAGTATTTCATAACCTCATGGGGCCACATTATGGGCGCGAGAATGGAAAGCGATATGAGGCGCGACCTTTTTTACCACCTGCAAAAGCTGTCGTTCTCATACTATGACAATAACAATACCGGTGAAATGATGTCAAAGCTTGTCTCCGACCTTTTCGACATTTCCGAGCTTGCGCACCATGGCCCGGAAAACATTTTTATTTCACTGCTGAAAATTATCGGTTCGTTTGTAATCCTTTTGTCGATTAATGTAAAAATGACTCTGATTCTGTTCACAGTCACAGTAATCATGGTCGTTTACTCCTATGTTATGAATAAAAAAATGACGTCTGTATTCTTTGACAACCGCGTAAAAATAGCTGGGGTAAACGCGAGTGTGCAGGACAGTCTTTCGGGTATTCGCGTCGTAAAATCGTTTGCGAACGAAAGGGTAGAACGCAGGAAGTTTGACCGAAGCAACGACGCTTTCCTCGAATCAAAGGTAAACAATTACCTCATAATGGGGCGCTATCAAGCCGGAAACTCGTTTTTTGAGGGGCTTTTATATATAGTAATCATCGTTTCGGGCGCGTTTTTTATAGCGGACGGTTCACTGTCTGTCGCAGACCTCGCCGTCTATGCCCTGTATATTAATATTTTCATAAACCCGGTCGATTTGCTTATCAATTTTACTGAGCAGTTTCAAAAGGGCTATGCAGGTTTTAAGCGTTTTCTTGAGGTTATTGAAACACAACCGGAAATAAAAGACGATAAAAACGCCGTTGAACTCAAAGATGTAAGCGGCGAAATTGAATATAAAAACGTTTCTTTCAGCTATGACAATGAACACAGCGTTCTTGTGAATGTGAACATAAAGATACCGGCAGGGCGAAAAGTCGCTCTCGTCGGCCCGTCGGGCGGAGGAAAAACCACAATCTGTTCACTTTTGCCAAGATTTTATGACGTGACCGGCGGCAGTGTTATGATTGACGGGCGCGATATAAGAACCTTCCGGCAGGAGTCGCTGAGAAACTCCATCGGCGTCGTGCAGCAGGACGTCTATCTTTTCGCCGGCAGCGTAAAAGACAATATAGCATACGGAAAGCCCGGTGCTTCTGACAGCGAAATCGAAGAAGCGGCAAAGCGTGCGAATATACATGACTTTATTATGTCTCTCGAGGACGGGTATGACACTTATGTAGGAGAGCGCGGCGTAAGACTTTCAGGCGGACAAAAGCAAAGAATTTCCATTGCACGGGTATTTCTTAAAAACCCTCCGATACTGATTCTTGACGAGGCGACCTCCGCTCTTGACAACGAGAGTGAAAGGTTTATACAGAAATCACTTGACAGTCTTGCCGAAAACCGCACCACGCTTGTTATTGCCCACAGACTCAGCACGGTAAGAGGGGCCGACGAGATAATCGTCATAACCGACGAAGGCATTAAGGAGCGCGGAACTCATGAGGAGCTTTTAAAATACGGCGGAATCTATGCAAAATACTACAATATGCAGTTTGAAGGAATTGAAAAAGATTTAGTGTGATCAATTGATTTAATCCCCTGCTTTTTAATACGGCAGGGGATTTTCATATTTGTGATTATATGATATAATAATAGTAAGACCGACTATTATTATATGATTAGTATGTTATATTGAAAAAAGGAATGATAAAAATGGTGACAAGGGATAATGCTTTAAAAATTCTTAAAGATAATATCAAGGAAGAGAGCCTTTTGCGACACAGCTTTACCGTCGAGGCTGTTATGAGGCATTTCGCGAAGCTGTATAACGGCGATGAGAACGAATGGGGAATTATCGGGCTTTTACACGACATAGACTTTGAGAGATTTCCCGACGAGCATTGCCGCAAAACCCGTGAAATACTGCTGCCGCTGAATATTCCGGAACATATTGTAAGGGCAATCGAAAGCCACGGATATAATCTTGTTAATGACGTAAAGCCGGAAACAGACGCTGAAAAGATTCTTTATACCGTCGATGAACTGACGGGGCTTATTTATGCCTCGGCAATTTTACGCCCGAGCAAAAGCATACTTGACCTTGAAACAAAGTCGGTAAAAAAGAAATGGAAGCAAAAAAGCTTCGCCGCAAACGTCAGCCGCGAAGTAATCGAACAGGGCGCCCAAATGCTCGGAAAACCAATTGAGTATGTTATTGAACAGACCATTGAGGGCATGAAAATTGTTGCTGACGAAATCGGGCTTCGCGGAAATGTTGGAGTTTCAGCTTAATTTTGGATAGGAATCAATATTTTAAGAACAGGTAAGGAATTATTATGAGAATCTCAACAAAAGGAAGATATGGGCTGAGAGCCATGCTTGACCTCGCGGTGAATTCGAACGGAGAAAAGGTATCTCTTTTCAGTATTGCGAAGCGGCAGGATATTTCGGTGAACTATCTTGAGCAGGTTTTTTCTGTTCTGAGAAAAGCAGGATATGTCAACAGTATAAAGGGAGCGTCCGGAGGCTATCTTCTTGCAATGGACCCGTCAAAAATTAAAGTCGGGGATATATTAAGAAGCCTTGAGGGCGATCTCGTGGTCGTTGACGAAATCACGGACAGCGGACAATCCAGCAATAACATTCAGCTTTGCATCAAGAAAAACGTTTGGGATAAGTTCAACGAGAGCATCGCCAAAGCAGCGGACTCGATAACTCTCCGTGACCTTGTTGAAAATTACAGAGACCTGACCAGCAGCCCGATGTTTTATATTTAATACTTATTCCAAATTAAAAGTCTCCAAAGAATTTGCGTCAAAATCATTGATTTTCGATTTTTACGCGAATTCTTTCCTTAAGTTTATATGGAATTAGTATAAATAAAAGCAAAAGGCTTGCATTTG
>DATALE010000096.1:0-21276 GCA_036261235.1 Ruminiclostridium sp.
AAAATGAGTGCTCATAAGAATATCAATCGAGCGCAAGCGGGGAGTTTGGCGGTGGCACAGCCACCCGTCAAACCGGACAAACATCGTTATGCGGCGTGGTTCTTTCTTCACGCCGCTGGATTCTATGTTTGTCAGCCGCGCAGAGCGACAAAGTTCTTAATAGAAGAATAGTAGGGTAAAAGTTTCTTTCCTACCTCAATAAAAATTCATCAAATCAGTTCTTTGTCGCTCAAGCCGCGACAGGCTGTTTCTTTCTGCTCGTCCAGAAAGAAACTAAAGAAGACGTAAGGGCGCTGCGCCCCTTAACTCCGCTTTTGAGGGCACAAAAACGTGTGCGAGCACCTCAGCGCACCATTGCGACCAGCGCGGCTTAAAAACACCGGAATCCGTTCGGCGAAACTTATGTTTCACGCCTCACAGCCGGTGCTTTTAAGGTTTGCCTTCGGCAAACTGCCCGTTTGCTCACGATTTAAAACCAAGCGCAGCGCGCCCGTTTTCGCGCGCGGCTTTGAAGTTACGTTTGGATTTAAAGAACTTTGTGGTTATTTGTCCTTATCTCCTCTCATTAGAAATGTAGCAGTGGTTAAAATTAAAAAGAAATTAATTCCCTCATAATTACTTTTAGCCACGGCAAAGCCGTCACTTTTCACCGCGCGGCTTGTACTAAGCTAAAGTAGGTGGTGAGCGGTCGCCGAAGGCGATAAAACGGCATTGTTGTTTGAGCCCCGGCGAGTTCAATGCCGTTTTAAGCGAAATAGTTCTTTGGAAGGTAAGTGCCTTCCGCCGTGCGGTTTTGTGACGGCTTCGATCTCGGAAGGCGCCTTTAGTTCCTTTGGCGCAACAAAGGAACCGCCTGTCGCGGCGCAGAGCGACAAAGTGCTTAATAGATGAAATTTTATTTAAACCGGAAAAGAAATATAGATTGCAATTCGTTCCTTTGGCGGGTCAAAGGAACTGCCCGCCACGGCGTGAGTGGCATAGTAGAAATTATATGAATTTTATTTTAAACCATATAAGAAAAACAAATGCTTTGACCTCATTATTGATGGTTATACAAAAAATACACCCTGTCTTCGGACAGCGTGTATTTTTTATTTCGATATCTATTTACTTCTCATTCATGATAATTTCCAAGAAAATTAAAGAAGGGCAGTTCTTCATTGAGCGCTCCCAAAAGATTAGCTGTTTTGGGAGCTTTAGTATTCCCGACAAAATCTACATAAAAATAATATTCGAAAGGTGTTTTGGGATCGGGACGCGATTCAATCTTAGTGAGATTCAAGCCGTTCAGCGAAAACCTTGATAATGTGCGATAGAGCGAGCCTGTAATATGCGGAAGGGAAAATACAAGGCTTATTTTATTTGCATTTTCATGCAGCTCGAGATTTTTAGATACCGCAATGAAGCGAGTGCAGTTTAAATCCGAATCCTGAATCGAATCGGCAAGAACATCAAGTCCATAGATGTGGGCACATTCCCCCGAAGCAATAGCAGCCTTACTTTTGTCGCCGGCCTTAGCTACCATTTGCGCAGCCATGGCGGTATTAAAGTATGGAATTTTATTAAAACGGCAATGTTCCTTAAAAAATGATTGACATTGCGGGAAAGCATGAGGGTGAGAATAAACACTTTTTATATCTGAAACGGATGCTCCGCGTACGCCGAGAAGTGAATGGGTGACCGGCAGTTGAAGTCCCTTGACAATATAGCATTTGTATTTTAGTAATAAATCATAAACATCAATAACTGAACCTGCAGTTGAGTTTTCAACCGGGAGTATTCCATAATCCGCTGACCCGTCCTGCAAGGAATACAAAACATCGTCCCATTTGTCGACGAACTGTAGTGTACCGTCGGGATACAATTTTGAAGCCGCTTTTCCCGCAAAACAGCCCGCAACGCCCTGAACGGCAACTCTTGGACTATTTGTTTCTTCTTGAGGGTCGTTTATTTCGTTAAGAAAATCATAATTGAGGCTTCCCTCGTTCAATAGAATATCACGCTGTCTGTTGCGGCTCAGTTCCATAATAAAACTTGCAAGCGCGGCGGAATACTGTGCATAATCTTCCGGGGAAAAACTTTCAACTTTTTTGAGCACTTTCTGCTCTCTTGCGCTGTTTAAAATGGAAACTCCCTCATGCATTTTAATACGGGCGATGTCATCCGATATATTCATCCTTTTTAAAAACAGTTCAAACAACTGCGAATCTATGTTATCTATTTCTTTTCGAGCGTCTTCAAGCGTCATAACGGGAACCTCCAAGTAATAAATCAAGCAGACAAACGGCTGTGAGGGCTTCCACGACAGGAACTGCGCGAATTACGACACATGGATCGTGCCTGCCTTTTATTTTTAAGTCTGCATCACATTTGTTTTTTAGATCAATAGTTTTCTGCTCTTTGAAAATCGACGGTGTAGGTTTGAATGCTATACGGAATATAATCGGCATACCTGAAGTTATGCCGCCGAGAATACCGCCGTGGTTGTTCGTCTTTGTTTTAACCTTGCCGTCAATAAAGCGGAATGAATCGTTGTTTTCACTGCCTTTAAGATGAGCCGCCGCAAAACCGCTGCCGAATTCAATGCCCTTAACGGCGGGTATTCCGAAAAGCATTCCCGAAAGTCTGTTTTCGACTCCTCCGAAAATGGGATCGCCGAGACCGGTTGGAAGTCCGTCCGCGGCACATTCAATGATTCCGCCGACTGAATCACAATCTGCCCTTGCCAATTCGATAACATCTCTCATTTTCTCTTCGACAGATAAATCAACAACAGGAAAATTTGATTCTGAAAGGCGTGTAAGAATTTCTGCTCCGGGGTTAACCGGGTCAAAAGGAGTATCGCACACGCCGGATATGTCAAGTATATGCGCGCCGATTGTGATACCGCGTTTTTTTAGAATTCCGCGGCAGACAGCCCCCGCAAAAACCATCGGTGCGGTAAGCCTTCCGCTGAAATGCCCCCCACCCCGGAAATCGCTGAAACCGCCGTATCTTGAAACCGCCGTAAAATCGGCGTGCCCCGGGCGCGGAAATCTCGATAATTCGTCATAATCGGAGGAATGGGCATCGCTGTTCTTGATTATTGCACACAGCGGCGTGCCTGTAGTATGCCCTTCAATAACGCCTGAAAGAATTTCTGGTATATCGCTTTCGCGCCGTTTTGTTGAAGTCTTGTCTTTGCCCGGTGCGCGCCTTGCCATCTGCTGTGCTAAAGAGTCAAAATCTATCGGTTCTCCTGCGGGCAGTCCGTCAATCACAACGCCGATCGCCGGGGCCGTGCGATTCACCGAAAATGGAAAGTTTTATATTTTCACCTGTCATTGACGACATCGGCACAACCTCCCAAGCTATTATAATGTTCAAAAAATTTCGGATATGATTTATTTATACATTCGCAGCCGTTTATTGTAACTTTACCGCAGCTTCTCATTGCGGCGATGGACAGGGCCATGACTATTCTATGGTCGTTGCAACCGTCGGCTTCGCCGCCTTTGAGCTCATTTACCCCGTCAATCACAAGTCCATCCTCTGTTTCCTTGATTCGGGCACCGAGCGCGTTTAGTTCCCGGGTAACACAGCTCAGCCTGTCGCTTTCTTTGATTCTCAGGCGTTTTGCACCGGTTATTACTGTTGTGCCCCGGGATAAAGCGGCAACTGCAGCAATTGGCGGAACAAGATCGGGGATCTGCGAAGCGTCAATTTCGCAGCCGGAAAGAGCGCCGGGACAAACTCTTGTACCAGTGACTTTTGCGCCGAGCCTTTTAAGTATATCAAGAATCGCCTTGTCGCCCTGTTTTGAGCCGGTTTCAATGCCATCACAGGTAATATCGGCACCGAGTGCGCCGGCGGCGAGCCAGAAAGCCGCCTGTGACCAGTCCGCCTCTGTAATGAAATTACAGGAAGTATATTTTTGACTTCCTTTTACAAAATACGATTGCTCACGACATTCCACGCTAATGCCGAACTGCTTCATAACGGATATACTCAGGTCAACATATCCGGCAGATTCAAGCGGAGTTGTCAGCTTGATTATACTGTCGCCGGTAAGAGCGGGCAGTGCGAGCAGCAGTCCCGTAATAAACTGGGAACTTATATTGCCGGGCAGTGAAAATTCGCCGGATTTCAGTTTCCCTTTTGTTTTGAGCGGAAGTCCGCCTTTTGTTTCACAGATAACACCCGATTTGGGCAGACAGTCGAGATACGGGCCGATTGGCCTTTCCGGTAAACGGCCTTTTCCGGTAAAAATTATTTCAGAATCTGCTAAAGAGGCTACAGGAATTATGAAACGCAGTGTCGAACCAGATTCCAAACAGTCAATTTCTCTGCAATTTGTACGAAAAGTATCACGACCGTCGACAGTCAGGCAATTTTCCGAAAGTGAAACTTTCGCACCGAGCGCTTTAACCGCCCCGATTGTAGCCCTCATGTCATTTGAAGTTTCAAAAGGCTCGATTTTACTTACGCCGTTTGACATTGAAGCGCAGATAATCGCGCGGTGAGCTGCACTTTTGGATGGCGGCGGAGTAACTTTGCCTTTAAGCATGCGTGGGGTGATTATTACACCGCTCATTGGTACCTTCCTTTCACTTTAGCCGGAGTGGTCACAAAATTTATTACTGTCAGGAATAATTGAAACCGACGAAATTATTAAGGCTATTTTTCAGATGCTTCCATCTGGAAGAATCTATTGAACTCATCATCTGTTAAGCGGTGCAGGAAACCGTCACCGATATCATGAAGCAAAACAAGAGTAATTCCGCCGCCGGACCTTTTTTTATCGCTGTGGGCGGCTTTTATAATATCGCTTAGAGGCGCGGGGCAGGAGGAGGGCAGACCGTTCTTTTCAAGCAGCAATGAAATTTTGTCGGCAGTACCGTCTGGCGTCAGCCCGTTTTTTTCTGCAAAGCGGGTAATTAAAACCATTCCGATTGCAACAGCTTCCCCGTGCGTATATTTTTCATAATTATAAACTTTTTCGATTGCATGTCCCAATGTGTGACCGAAATTGAGCATCATGCGTTCTCCGCTTTCACGCTCGTCCCGTTCGACAACGCGCCGTTTAATATCAATGTTCCGGCAGATAAATTCCGCGTCCACCGGTGCGCCTGACAGCAGCTTTTCGTAAAGTCCATTATCTTTAATAAGCGTATGTTTGATGGCTTCTGCCATTCCGTCGGAAAAGATACGCGGGCTGAGAGTTTTCAGCGTATCCGGGTCGCAGATGACGAGCTTCGGCTGCCAGAAAGCGCCGACAAGGTTCTTGCCTTCACATAGGTCAACCGCTGTTTTTCCGCCGATTGAAGAATCGACCTGCGCTAAAAGCGTTGTGGGAATCTGCACAAAATCCATGCCGCGCATGAAGGTTGCGGCGGCGAACCCAGCCACGTCGCCGACAACGCCTCCGCCGAGCGCTATGATAATGTCGGAACGCGTAAAGCCGTTTTGCGCAAGAAATTCATAAATTGAAAGCAGAGTTTTATGGTTTTTTGATGTTTCACCGGCAGGAAAAATGTGAACTTTTACACAGAACCCGGCGCTTTCAAGAGACTTTGAAACAGCGTCAAGATAAAGCGGCGCGACATTTGTATCGGTTATAATTGCGGCATTCTTGGTTTTTGAGACATTTCCGACAAGTATGCCGGAATCTTTCAAAAGGCCGTTTTCAACAATGATGTCATATTCGCGCCCTGTTTTAACATGGATTATTTCACGTTCCATAAGAACCTCTTTCTAAATTACATTAAGTATAAAAAATTATCAAAACACCATATAGTATTATTTATCGACACTGTCTTTGATTTTCCGCGCACAGCTCAGAAGCTTATTAAGTGTCTCCTTGTCGTTATTCGCGGCGGCGTCACGTAATTTCTTCATATTATTAATCATTATGTCGATTTCTTCGCACAGCTCGTCCTTGTTGTCAATAAAAAGCTGAGTCCAAAGCGAGGGATTGATGTGAGCGACGCGGGAAATATCGCGGTAGCTTCCCGCGGAATAGCCGTCATGGTCGGGGCAGGACGGGCTCATTACATATGCACAGGCGAGAACGTGGGGGAGTTGGGACGTAAAAGCAATCATGCGGTCGTGATGTTTCGGACTGGTTACTATCACCCGGCCGAAGCCAGCCTTTTTAATAAGAGTGCTGAGGCTGTCTATTACATCCCGATTTTCACCCGGACGGGGAGCCAGAATAAAACTCGCGCCGCTGAAAAGTCCTGCGAATGACGCTCCAAAACCGTTTTGCTCCGTCCCCGCCATCGGGTGGCCACCGATAAAAATAAAATCTTCGTTTAGGTTTTCGGAATAAATGCTTTCACATACATGGCTTTTGATTCCGCAGCAATCGACGACAACAGAACCTTTTTTGAATGAACCGGAATTCGATTGTACAAAATCAATAATTCCGTCGGGATAAAGCGCGGCAAAAATATAATCGCAGTCAAACAAGACTTTGGGTGAAGTATCAGAGCAGTCAACGGCGCCTTGTTCCAAAGCGGCTGCTGCGGTATTTTTGTCGGAATCAAAACCGGCAACGTAAAGTCCGGCGCTTCTGAACGCCTTTGCAAGAGACCCTCCGATAAGGCCGAGACCCGCTACGCCGATTTTAAAACCGGCAAAACCATCTTCCATAATTTTAACTCCTGTTTCTAATCGATTAGAACGGACGTCCTTCAATATCCGCGTATTTCTTCGCTTTTCCCATAATAATATCAAATTGGTCAGGCGTGAGGGATTGGGCACCGTCAGATAACGCCTTTTTCGGATTGTTGTGAACCTCAATCATGACACCGTCCGCACCTGACGCGATAGCGGCTTTTGTGAGCGGTTCAACAAGCCACGGAAGCCCCGCCGCATGACTCGGGTCAACAATTACCGGGAGGTGCGAAAGCCGCTTCAATACCGGAACCGCCGATATATCGAGAGTGTTTCTTGTATAAGTTTCAAATGTACGGATTCCGCGTTCGCAAAGGATTACGTTTTCATTGCCGCCGCTCATTATATATTCGGCGCTCATTAAAAATTCTTCGATTGTGTTGGCAAGACCGCGCTTCAAAAGAATTGGTTTATCTATCTTGCCGAGCTCTTTGAGCATTTCGAAATTCTGCATATTGCGCGCGCCGACTTGAATTATGTCCACGTCTTCAAACAGCGGGAGATGGTCGATGCTCATAATTTCGGTGACGATAGGAAGGCCGGTTTCGCGCCGGGCAACTTTGAGAAGCTCCAAGCCTTCTGCTTTAAGTCCCTGGAATGAATAGGGCGAAGTACGGGGCTTAAAAGCACCGCCTCTTAAAAAGCGGGCTCCGGCAGCCTTTACGCGCTTCGCCACTTCAATTATCTGTTCTTCAGTTTCAACTGAACATGGGCCGGCGATAACGGCAAGATTTTTGCCGCCGATATTAGTACCTCGGCCAGTCTGCACCACGGTATTTTCCGGGTGGAATTTTCGGTTTGCTTTTTTATAAGGTTCCTGGACACGCTTAACCGTTTCAACAATTTCCTGTGCGGCGATAAGATCGGCGTCGATTGCCGACGTATCGCCCAGAAGTCCAAGGACTGTCGACTGTGTGCCGACTGAAACGTTCAAAGTTACACCATAGTTTTCAAGTGTCTGCATTAATTCATTTAATTTCTCCTGCGGGGCGTCATTTTTTACTACAACTATCATGGTAACCTCCATTTCTATTGGTCAAAAAGATTTTTCGAATAAAAGTTTATAAAAGAATCGCTGCGGGACGGAACTTTTGGCCGAAAGCTCCGTCAAAAGCCGGGAGCGTACGCATCATATACCAAACAGCTAAAAAAAACGGAGCCTCATTTCCATGAGGCTCCGCAAAAGGCTGTTTAATAATACCCCAGCATGCTCATGGATTCAATTTCTCGCAGCAAAAGTAGCCCGCGCTAAAATAATAGCCCAGGTTAAACCAGCCGTAAAATCGGTTTGCTGTAGAAACTGACATGAAGCACACTACTTTCTAAACATGTTATTAACATCATAATATAATTATTATGATGTGTCAAGGGAATTCCAGTAAAAAAATAATTCTTTATAAATCTTTTTTTAGTTATTTTATGTAAACGTATGGGGAATATTGCGTTTACAAATATGATAATTATTGTTAACAAAAAAGGCTAATATTCGCCGGAAAAGCATAGATATTATATGGACTTGTTTCTGTTTCAATAGTATTTACGTAAAAGAATAGAACTTTTCTTAAAAACAATACTATGTGGAGGTATTTGGTGGAGGAAATTTTATATCGCGTTGCTTCCGCCATTTGGGGGACACCGCTTCTGATAATGCTCTTTGGCACGCATATTTATATGACGGTGAGGCTTCACTGCCCACAGCGGCATATTTTTAAAGCAATCCGCCTCTCGGTAACGCGTGAAAAAGGCGCGGAAGGCGACGTTTCGCCTTTTTCCGCTTTGATGACCGCACTCGCAGCAACGATCGGGACGGGCAACATCGTCGGCGTTGCAACAGCGGTTGCGGCCGGGGGGCCGGGAGCTGTATTCTGGATGTGGATTTCCGGTATATTCGGTATGGCGACGAAATATGCGGAAAGCTTTTTGTCGGTTAAATACAGGGTTACAGACAGAGAAGGCAATATGTCGGGCGGGCCCATGTACGTCCTTGAGCGCGGCCTGCATATGAAATGGACAGGGCGGCTATTCGCGCTGTTCACATGTATCGCCGCGCTTGGAATTGGTTCAATGGTGCAGGCAAATTCAATTTCTTCTGTATTTAAAACTGTTTTTAATGTACCTTTTGCGGTTTCGGGTGCAATTGCGGCGATACTTGCGGGATGTGTAATAGTCGGGGGAATAAAAAGTATTGCACGCGTTTGCAACCTCATAATACCGGCGGCAGGCATTACTTTTATTCTGAGCAATATAATTATTTTATTTATAGAAAGGTCAACAATTCCGTTTACGATAGCACTTATTGTAAAATCGGCATTCACAGGGCAGGCAGCGGTCGGGGGTTTTGCGGGAGCGGCGGTAAGTAAGGCTATGAGATTCGGTATTTCGAGAGGGCTGTTCTCAAACGAGGCTGGACTTGGCTCCGAGCCGATTGTTGCAGCCGCGGCACAGACAAAAAGCCCAGTGAGGCAGGCTCTTATCTCAATGACCGGAACATTCTGGGATACAGTGGTGCTGGCCGCCCTGACAGGAATAATGATTGTCAATTCCGGAGCATGGAGATGCGGTGCGAGCGGAGGGGAACTTACTTCAATGGTATTTGACACACTGCCGTATGGAAGGGTGATTCTCGCGCTATGCCTTTTTACTTTCGCTTTTGCAACAAGTATCGGATGGTCATATTATGCGGAAAAAGCCGTGGAATACCTTTTTGGGAAAAAGTCGATAAAGCCTTATAAGGTAGTCTATGTAGCGCTAATTTTCATCGGTGCTGTTTTTTCACTTGGCGCTGTATGGAGTTTTTCGGATATCGCGAATGGGCTAATGGCGGTTCCTAACCTTTTTGCCGTATTACTGCTCAGCGGCGAAGCAGCCGCAGAAACCAAACGCGCCAAAATTCTCAAGCGAAAATAAGTTTGTTTTGATTTTGCCTAAAACATTAAGTAATTGTAAACAAAGTGCCGGTTTTCTTGACAAATAATCTTACAAAGAGATAAAATATAAAATAGGATTGTATATTAAAAAAAGAGAGATGGGTTAATGAAATACCAAAAAAATAAAAAGTCCCGTACCAAAAAGGTTGTAATTATTACATTGTCTGTTATTCTGGTTCTTGGGCTGGCTGCAGTTTTAACCGTTTATATATACATAAACAGCCTTGTAGGAAAAGTTAAGTACAAGTCCCTGAGTAATAACACGACATCGTCATCAACAGTTGATCCTTCAAAGGATACAAAAGACGTCCAGGGGAACCCGCTTATGTCTGACAGGGATGTTCTTAATGTTCTGCTTGTGGGGCTTGACAACAGGGCGGATACTGTCGAGGGCGGCAGATCTGACAGCATGATAATTCTGTCGATAAACCAGAAAACAAAGAGGATTATCATGACCTCAATTATGAGGGATACTTATCTGCAGATTCCGGATCACGGCAGCAACAGGATCAACGCCGCATATGCCTACGGTGGAATGAATCTTCTTATCAGCACGATTCAAAGAAACTTCGACATAAAGATTGATAAGTATGCAACCGTTGATTTTGCAAAATTTATCGATATTATTGATAAACTCGGAGGAGTCAACATTGACGTTGAAGATAATGAGATTCCCGTACTGAATAAATATCTTCAAGAGATAAATTCACTGACAAAAACCCCGGAAGGGACCGATTACCTTACAAGCGGCGGCAAAAACCTGAAACTGACGGGAAGACAGGCTCTTGCATATTCGCGAATCCGCTATGTTGGCAACGGTGATTTCGGACGCACTCAGCGCCAGAGGATTGTGCTTGACGCAGTGTTTTCTAAAATGAAAACGCAGAATATATTGCAGCTTACGTCTATTCTGAATATGCTGATGCCCGATATTACAACAGACCTGACACAGGACGAGCTGAAGGGTATTGTGTATAATTCCCTGACTTACAAGGGCTATGAAACGGTGCAGAACCGCATACCAATCGACGGTTCGTATAAAGACGTAACAATTAACAGCATGGCTGTATTACAGGTCGATTTTGACAAGAATATTCAGTCAATTAAATCAGTGATTTACGGCACTGGTACTTCACCTAACAAAAGCAGTAAATAGGCGTTTGCAAGGAGTTTTTATCATTAATGATAATCAAAATTATTATAGCAACTCATAAGAAGTACTGGATGCCTGACGACCCAATGTATATACCTCTTCATGTCGGCAAAAAAGGCAAGACGGACCTTGGTTATGCCGGTGACGATACAGGCGAAAATATATCAGAAAAAAACCCGAATTACTGTGAACTTACGGGTATTTACTGGGCATATAGGAACTTAGAAGCGGACTATATCGGGCTCGTTCATTACAGAAGGCACTTCAGTGCAAAACCAATGATTTCACGCCTTTTAAAAGGGAAAAAGGAAAGCGTTTTGAGCGGTGCGCAAGCAGCGGAGATACTTAAAGATTATGATATAATCGTACCTAAATGCCGAAAATACTACATCGAAACCAACAAATCCCACTATGACCACGCGCACCACCCGAATGACCTCGCAGAAGCCGGGAAAATAATAAAAGAAAAATTTCCGCAGTATGGTGATGCTTTTGACAAGGTGATGAATCGGACATACGCGCACATGTTTAATATGTTCGTTATGAAAAAATCGTTATTCGAAGAATATTGTTCGTTTATCTTTGCGGTGCTTGACGAATTAGAGATCAGAATAGATATATCAGGATATAATACTTATGAATCAAGAGTGTATGGTTTTATCAGTGAACGTCTGCTTGACGTATTCATTGAAACAAAAGGGCTAAAATATAAAGAACTTCCGGCAATGTTTATGGAAAAGCAAAACTGGTTCTCCAAGATTGGAATGTTTCTAAAAAGAAAAGTTTTCGGCGGCTCCTATGGCAAAATATAAAATAATGAGGCGTAATGCCGATGAACATTGCGCCAAATCCAGGCATCACAACGGAAAATCTGTTGTGATGTTTGTTTGATTTAATAAAAACGGATTAGGTGATATGTGTGCGTGAAAATACGCTCAGAGCGCTTCAACTTGAAGAACTTAATATATTTAAAACAATAATAGAAATATGCGGGAAGCACGGAATTAAATATTGCTTGATCGGCGGAACGCTGCTTGGGGCTGTAAGGCATAAAGGCTTTATACCCTGGGACGATGATATCGATATAGGAATGCCCCGTCCTGATTATGAAACTTTTTTATCTGTTGCCCGGAAGGAATTGAAGGAGCCGCTGGCTGTAAAGTGCTTCAAATTTACACCGGATTATAAGTACAGTTTTGCGCGGGTTGACACGAGTGATATCCAAATTGAAACAGCTTCGACCAATACAACAAAAACGGAAAACCTTTGGGTTGACATATTTCCGCTCGATGCAATGCCGAAAAATAAGACGCACAGCAAGATTCACCAGAAAAAGCTGCTTATACTGCGGCTGTTAAGCAAATATTCCGTTTTTAACGAAGTTGTCGGACAAAACAAGAAAAACAGGCCGTGGTACGAAAAGGTTCTTATAGCGGTTGGCAACAGGATAAACCCTGACAGGTTCATGGACTATAAAAAGTGGTACACAAGGCTCGACAACGCTTACAAGAAGTTTCCGTATGATACCGCGGACGTTGTCGGAAACCTTTGCGGGGTTTATAAAATGCATGAACTTGTGCCGAAATCATACTTTGAGCCTTTCAAAAAGCTTGAATTTGAAGGCTTAGAAGTTTTTGTACCGGGCGAATACGATAAATACTTGACACATATCTACGGTGATTACATGAAGCTGCCTCCCGAAGACAAGAGGGAACAGCATTTTGTCAAAATTATTTATAAAGAAGATGTGGATAAGTAATGAATATCGCATTAATATTCGCGGGTGGAACAGGGCAGCGTATGAATTCGAAAACAAAGCCCAAACAATTCCTCGAACTTCACGGAAAACCTATAATTATTTATACACTCGAAAATTTTGAACAGCACCCCGATATTGACGGCATTGTCGTTGTCTGCCTTTCAGGATGGATTGATTATTTAAAAAAACTCCTTGATAAGTTTTCAATAACAAAAGTAACACATATTGTCGAAGGCGGCAGAAGCGGACAGGGTTCAATATTCAACGGGCTCAAGACCATACATAAGAACTTTCCGGAGAATTCTGTTGTGCTCATTCATGACGGCGTTCGCCCTCTTATAAATGAGCAGCTTATAACAGACAATATAGAATGTGTCAGGAAAAACGGCAGCGCTATTTCGGTATCACCGGCTATTGAAACAATAACCGTAAAATCCGAAAATAATAAAGTCGGCGAGATTATTGAACGTGGAAGGTGCGAGCTTGCCAAAGCCCCTCAGAGCTTTTTCTTAAAGGACATTTACGCGGCACACCTTAAAGCTCAGTCGGATAAATATACAAAAGCTATTGATTCCGCTACGCTTATGCGCCACTACGGTCATGAACTGTATTCCGTTGAGTCTTCGCCGGAGAACATCAAGATTACGTCCCCTTCAGACTTTTATATATTCAGGGCAATAGTAGACGCCAAAGAAAACTCCCAAATCTTTGGACTTTGAAAATGGAGTGTTAAAAAATGCGGGAAATTGAATTCACCGACAAGATTATGCAGGAAGATTTCAGAAATTTTTCTGCCCGCAGCCTGCCGTGGGAAAAGCTTCAGAACGTTACTGTCCTTGTGACGGGAGCAACAGGGCTTATCGGGAGCACGCTAGTCAAAACGCTTGCGTATTGTAACAGCGTCGGCAGGTCAAAAATAAAAATCCTCTGCGTTGTAAGAAACCACGAAAAAGCAGCTGGAATTTTCAAAGAAGCATTGCCGAATGAAGATATAGAGTTCATCGTTCAGGATATCGCAGAACCTGTGAGTTTTGACGGAGAAGTTGATTATATAATTCACGCGGCTTCGGTAACTTCTTCAAAGATGTTTGTTACAAAACCTGTTGAAACGATAATGACGGCTGTAAACGGTACAAAAAACATTCTGGATTTCGCCGTTGAAAAGAAAGTGAAGGGATTCGTATATCTTTCTTCTATGGAGGTTTACGGAGTTTTCGACGGTTCGGGAGAACTGAAAACTGAAAGCGATTACGGGCTTATCGACCCGCTTCAGGTTCGGAGCAGCTATTCAGAAAGCAAACGGATGGTCGAATGTCTTTGCAAGTCATATCAGTCCGAGAAAAATGTTCCGGTAAGAATAGCACGCCTTGTTCAGACTTTCGGCCCCGGAGTTGAAAAATCGGATAACAGGGTTTTTGCCCAGTTTGCCAGAAGCGTAATAAACAAAGAAGATATAATCCTTCATACAAAAGGGGAAACAAAACGGAAATATCTTTATACTATTGACGCTGTTTATGGTATTTTGCTCCTCATGCTTGATGGAGCCGATGGGGAAGCGTATAATGTCGCAAATCCGGACTCATTTGTTTCGATATACGATATGGCGTGCCTCGCGTCACAGCTTGACCCAACGGGTAAAGTAAAAGTTAAAATAGAAATCGAGGATATCAATAAATTCGGATATGCGCCGATGCTTATAATGAACTTGTCAACGGCAAAAATTGAGGCTCTCGGCTGGAAAGCCAGTGTTGGGTTGAAAGAAGCCTTTGAGCGCATGATTAAAAGTATGACCCAAAATGACTGAAAGAAAGAGAAGGAATCAGTATATATGCCAGCCGTTAGCGTGATAATGCCGGTCTACAACTCAAAAAAATATCTGAAAGACGCTGTTAAAAGTGTACTGCGGCAGACATTTACCGATTTTGAACTGATTTTGGTTGACGACGGTTCAACAGACGGGAGCGGGAATTTATGCGATGATTTTTCAAAACAAGACTCTCGTATTAAAACGATACACAAAAAAAATGGCGGTATCTGCTCCGCCAGGAATGCCGGTATTGACGCAGCATACGGTGAATATATCGGGTTTATTGACAATGACGACGAATATGACAGGGATTTACTTAAAGAGTCTGTCGGCGTTATAAGAAAAGAAAACGTCGACTGGGTACGCTTTTCAAGAAAAAGATGCACTGTTTATGAAGACGGTTCAGTAAAAACAGATTCAAACGGAGTTGTCGGAATAGCATCAGAAGGAAAATGTACTGTTTTGCGTTCAGATAAGCTAAAGGGAAGCTACTGTAAAATGAAACAGGCAGGTGCTCTTTATGGTATATGGAACGCACTGTTTAAAAGGGATATAATTGAAAACAACAAAATAAGATTTGATACCGAAATTAGGTTTGGCGGGGAAGACTGGCTGTTCAACATACGTTATTTCAGCTGCGTTGACAGCGTGGCGTTTCTTGCGAAGGATTTATATATTTATAACCGCAGGGTTACACACAGCACTTCCGCAAAATATGATTTCAACCGTATTGAAGCTGTTCTGAAGGTGGTTAAATGTGAAAGTGATATGATCAGGCATTTACAGCTTAGAAAGCACTTTGAGGCTGTTAACTTATCTTTGCTCACGCTTAGCTGCTCTGAATGTGGTAAAATTATGTCACACCCAAAATGTGATTTGACAAACAGGCAGAAAAAGGACATATTAAAGGATATAAAAAATCAAATGAAAAATGGCGATTCTGAAATAAGCAGTGCATTGAAGTTATTTTCAATTTCAAAAAACAAAGGGTTGCTTGCACTGCTCCTTTGCCTTAACATGTATTCTGTTTTCTTATTTTTGTTCAAGGTCAAGGCAGTTTTAAGTAAAGATATATAATGAATGGGGTATTGGTTTGGCATTTATATTTTTTTCAATATTGCTTTTGATGTGCGAGGCAGCATTCTTTTTAACTAAAAAAGATATTATGTCGCCGGTATTTATCTATTTCTCAATATTTACGCTCAGTGCGCTTGTATTTGCACTGAACTTTTTTAACTGGTACATGCCGTTTCACACTGATACGATGATTATACTTCTTATAGGAATCGCGATGTTCGGGGTTGGCTCATTGATTGCGTACTTTAGTGTCAAAAAGAAAGACGGCAGGCTCAAAATAGAAAAATATGCCGTGG
Source organism: Ruminiclostridium sp. (assembly GCA_036261235.1). Taxonomy (GTDB): domain Bacteria; phylum Bacillota; class Clostridia; order Oscillospirales; family Ethanoligenentaceae; genus Ruminiclostridium_D. Next base: position 15,677 of record DATALE010000096.1, read on the forward strand.
CAGTTAAAAAATATAATGTCACTGAAATAAGCATAAGCACAAGAGCAACGCTGATTTTAAGTGAGATTATCTTTCTGACCGATATCTGGGATGTTCTTGATAATTACAGAATTTCGATCCTTGCGGGCAATCAGGAAGGCGTGCTCCACATGCTTTCTTTTGTTCGGCAGGTAACGCTTTATTCAACGGCAAATGTCCAAACGCCGTTTTTGCTCAAACAGATGGAGTATTTATGTCTGGCTTTGGCTTTCTTTTATCTTTTTGTTTTAGCCTATGACGTTTTTTACTTAAAAAACAAGATTAACTTCCTATATATGCTGCCCCCAGCTTTTGAAACGGTGCAAATGGTTTTGACGACCGGCAGAATTATTTTCCTGAGAATAATAATTTTCTTACTCGTGGTTTCAGTTATACTTTATCGTAAGCGAGTCGGCTGGAATAAAAAAGTCATAAGGAATATCCTTAAATTCGCAGTTATCGGCGGCATAATTTTTATTGTTGTTTTCCGACTTGCAGGCGCTCTTACAGGGAAATCGTCCAAATTCAATTTTTATGATAATATAAGTCTTTACCTCGGCGGTTCTCTGCCGGCTTTTGATGACTTTCTCCATAACTATCACGCGACTAACTCGGAATTCGGGGCCGAAACGCTTATCAATTTTCAGAGAATCTTTTATAAACTTCATATAACAAGTTCATACCATAATTCGGCTCTGGAGTGGATTACAGTCTATGGTATGAGCTACAATACTTATACCGCCGTCCGGCGTTATTTCCATGATTTCGGTTACACCGGGCTTATTGTGATACAGGCATTTATCGGGTATTTTTACACCCGGTTTTATCTGTTCACAGCGCGAAAAGGAAAAGGTCTTCTGGGCCTTATGATCTTCGGTTTTGTATTTTATCCGGTTGTTTTGTCGTTTGACGACGATCTGTTCTTTATATCAGTTTTTTCGACAGCTACGGTAACAGAAATATTTTATCTGGCATGTATTTACTGGGCCTTTATCGGCAGAAAGCAGGAAAAGCCAGAATGGATTAAAAAAATAACTATTCCTTTAAAGAAAAAAATCAGCTTGAGACAACAGGAGAAAAATTGATGCCGGAACAGAGTAAATCAAAAAAATTGATAAAAAATCTTATATATGCTTTCAGCGCGCAAGGAATAGCGTTACTTATGAACGCAATACAGCTGTTAATTATTCCGAAATTTTTAGGAGAACATGATTTTTCTTATTTTCAGCTGTTTCTTTTTTATTCTACTTATGTCGGAATATTTCACTTTGGGCTTATTGATGGTATCTACCTGCGCAGCGGGGGCAAACATTATCACAATCTTGATTTTTCGCTGATGGGCTCACAATTCTGGTACACAATGATAGGGCAGGTAGTAATTGCTTTCGGAATTATCGGCTATGCCTCTGTTTTTGAACATGTACCGGAAGGGCGCTTTGTTCTTTACGCGACCGCGATAAATCTGATTCTTACCAACGCTATTAATTTTATCGGTTATATTTTTCAAACTACAAATCATACAAGAAAATACTCTATTTCAATTATGATAAGCAAAGTGATTTTTATCGTTTTTATTTTTGCTTTGATAATATTCAGACAAAAGCGCTATGAACTATTTACCGTACTTTATCTTGCGGCGCAGACTATATCGTTTGGTTATTGTTTATATGTCGGACGACAGATTGTTTTTTCTCACATCATAAAACCAGCAGCAATCTTGAAAGAAATGGGTATTAATATTTCGGTTGGGATTAATCTTATGCTTTCAAACTTTGCCAGTATGCTTATATTGGGCAGCGCTCGGTTAGCAGTAAAGCAAAGATGGGATATTCTCGCATTCGGCAAAATTTCACTCGCTGTCTCTTTGACCAACTTTTTTCTGCTTTTTATTAGTCAGGTGAGTATGGTCCTTTTCCCTGCTCTCAGGCAGACAGACAGCGGCAGCATAAAAAAGTATTACCGTGTTTTAAGGGACGGACTGGGGGCGTTGCTGCCGATAATCCCGCTGTTTTACCTTCCGATAAGTTACGTATTGGGGCTTTGGCTGCCGCAATATAAAATAAGTCTTGAATATCTGGCTTTGCTGCTGCCACTTTGCATCTTTGACGGGAAAATGCAGATGCTGTGCAATACCTACCTGAAGGTTCTGCGCAAGGAGAAGATAATTTTACGTATCAACGTGCTTTCGGTTATTTTAAGCATCATTTTAAGCCTTACAGGGGCATTTGTTATCGGTAATATTTTTGCAGTGGTTATCTTCATGTCTGTTACTGTCGCGTTTAGAAATATAATCGCTGAAATTTATCTTTCAAAGATTATGGAAATGGATGTTGTTAAAAATATAATAGGAGAGTTTTTGCTGGCGTCACTTTTTATAATTCTTTCTTTACTCACCGGGAAAATAGAAGCATTTCTAATATATTTTGCGGCATATGCAGTATTTATAATGCTCAGAAGAAAAGGCGTTATCAGTTCACTCAGTACAGTAAAAGGTATTTTAAAAGGATAATTGAATTAAAGGCTGCTTCAACAAAATGAAGCAGCCTTTTTGGCGGTTAATGTTCAACCAAGCTGTTAAGCGGGACTTCGATTTTATTTAGTGGATCGTTCATATAATGAACTGTGCATGTTTGAGCCGCATCACTTACCTTTTCCATATATACGTTTGAACCGTTAAATGTTACGTTTGCCATAACAGGTGAAGAAATTATTTCTTTTGCACGATTCTCGTTCATAAAAACACCTCCGTAAATAGTATTACAAATATTCTGTCACGTATTTACCGGATGATTTTTAAAAATTCTCATCGGCAGGCCGAACTGCTTAAAAGGCAATAGATAAAGCCGGATTGCCAAACAAAAAAGAAAAAGTTCACACAGCAGATAGTAAATGCTCCCCTCTCCGTATTCAGTGGATTCACTGTCTACTTCAAGGGGAGCATTCAGTTACGCATAAGAACTTTTATATTCTGCGCAAGTACCTATTATTGATATACAGGTATTATGTAGGAAATTGTTTTGCCGTTATACAGGTACGCATACTGTTTAATAATATTCGCGATACCGTTTGCCCAGTTTGAATCGGTCGCATATTCGCATGTTGCATATCCGTGCAATACAATTCCTTCAGGATTCCATCTCATCTCATACAGTGTTTCCTGATCATATCCGTGTTTGCTGTTCGTGTATGTATTTACATAGCTGTTGGATATAAACGCCGCGCCGCCGTAGATTGCTTTATCTATTGAATCCCAACCTTGTTTTGCGGCATAAGTTCCTGCATCTTCCGGAGAATTGTCGAAAGCGCATATTCCGAAAAGATTGTAATATGTAGCGCCGTTGACTACGACACCTTTTGAAAAGTGTGACGTACCGTTTCCAGTTTCCCATCTGGCATGTGCAATCAAATATATAGGATTCAGATTATATTTGTTTGCGGCGTCCAAAAACGCTGCCTCATGTCCCTCAAGCACACCGCAGTCCTTTAACATCGGGGCAAGCTCGTCGGCCGTGAATCCCTGCACTGTTTTAAGGGAAATGAACTGATATAAGCCGCCGTTGTTTATAATGGTCGCCGGATCAATAGTTGACGTTGAAGTACCGTTTGCGCTTGCTACTGTATCTCCAGATACCGGGAAAATCACTAATCTTGCGACAGGTATACGGAAATCAACCGTAATTGATTGCGAGGAGCCTTGATTACCTGCTACTACAATTTTAACTGAATGCTGGCCGGGGTCAAGGGCTGATATATCAAGGCTGTAGCTGAAGCCGCTGTTAGGCTCATTGCATCCGGTATATGCTGCAGCGACATCACTGCGGGCTATTCCCGTTGTGGCATTGCCTGCAGGTGCCGAAGAACCGTCTACATAGATACTGACTGACTTTGTGCCATCCCACGGAAGCGCCCATCCTGATATTTGCAGAGGGCTTGTGTTTGCCTGATATCCCTGTGCCGGTGAGTCAACAATCATAAGACTTTGACTTTTTATAATTGTTGCTGTATTGGAATCAGTTGAAATACCATCCTTGCCGACTTCTACAGTTTTTAAGGTGTGGTTGCCGAAACTGAGACTGCCGAGCTTGCTTACGTCAAAGGAATATCCGGCGTTAGCTGCTTTAGCGACGCCGGGGTATTGTGCTGCAAAGTCTGGACTTGCCAATCCAAATGTCGCAGCTCCTACATCTTCACCGTCAACGTAAACTTCAACATGGTCAACGTTATTGTAATCATAAGCATAGCCGGTGATGTTACTTTTGTCGGTCAAATAAATATTGTTAAGATTAACGGTATTATATTTACTGTAAACAGTAAAATTCCTGGTGACCGTATTGGTCTTATTAGCTGCATCTGTTACTGTAACTTTAACAGTATGCGTGCCATTGCTCAGCTGTTGGTCTGGTTTATAAGAAAATCCGATATGGTCAAGATCACTATAACCATTGGCACCGCCATAGGCATTGACAACGTCGCTGCGCTTTACAAACGAATCATGCTGTATTGTTGCAACAGTTTTATCATCAATGGATATATCGGCTTTAAGAATTCCGAAGTGGCTCATAGCCCAGCCGCCAATGGAAAAATTGTCATTAAGGCTGATGTCTTTTGGAAAATCAAGCGCCATGACATCTGAAGGAATTGTGTATGTAAATGAGCTTTCCGACCAGGTTACATTGCCATTGTTATCTATAGCTGCTGTTCTGATAGTGTGATTGCCAGTAGTAATACTGCCATCCTTGATAGTATAAGAATAAGCAATATGGTCAAGGTCACTGTATCCATTGGCACCGTTAAAGGCGTTTACGACATCGCTGCGGCTTGTCAAAGCGTCATGACCGACAGTGCCTAAGAAAGTATAGTTGTCCATGTATATATCCATGCGTGAAATGCCGTAATGGCTCAAAGCCCAGCCGGAGACTTTTATATCTCCGCAGTAGGTGCCGCTTGGGTTGTCGAGGTTATTATGTATATCCGGAATATTGAAAGTAAATGAACTTTCTGACCAGGCAACATTGCCTTTGTTATCAATCGCCGCGACTCTGACAGTATGTTTACCGGAACTGATGTCATCGTCCTTGAGCGTGTAGGAATAGCCAATATGGTTAAGGTCACTGTATCCGTCAGCACCGTTAAAGGCGTTTACGACATCACTGCGGCTTGTTAAAGAGTCATAGCTGACAGAGCCTTTATATATGTAGTTATCCATATATATGTCTAAGCGAGAAATACCGTAATGACTTAAAGCCCAACCGGAAACCTTTACATCCCCGCCGTAAGTCCCGCTTGGGTTGTCGAGGTTATTATGTATATCCGGAATATCGAAAGTAAATGAACTTTCCGACCAGGCGATATTGCCTTTGTTATCAATCGCCGCGACTCTGACAGTGTGTCTGCCCGGACTGACACTGCCGTCCTTGAGCGTATAGGAATAAGCGATATGGCTAAGGTCACTGTATCCGGCGGCACCGTTAAAGGCATTTACGACGTCGCTGCGGCTCGTCAAAGAATCATAGCTGACAGTACCCATGTAGGAATAGTTATCCATATAGATATCCAAGTGAGAAATGCCGTAATGGCTCAAC
>DATALE010000121.1:0-10680 GCA_036261235.1 Ruminiclostridium sp.
AAAATCCGTACCGCGCTTGAAGAAGGGCGTTTCGGCAAAATATATCACGCGGCGGCACACATAAGATGGAACCGCGGTGAGGATTATTACCGTCAGGCGCCGTGGCGCGGCAAGTGGGCAAGCGACGGCGGTGCGCTGATGAATCAGTGTATCCACAATATAGATTTGCTGAGATGGACGCTTGGTGAACCCATTGAAGTAATGGCTTATACCGACAGGCTGGCACACCCGTATATTGAAGCGGAGGATTTGGGAATTGCCGTCGTAAAATTCAAAAACGGTTCTTACGGGCTTATCGAAGGCACGACAAATATTTTTCCGAAAAACCTTGAAGAAACATTATATATATTCGGTGAAAAAGGTACGGTCAAAGCCGGAGGAAAATCTGTAAACCGTATCGAAGAGTGGAATTTTGCAGATAATATCACCGAGAGGGACGAGGTCATAAAAACTTTCGGTGAAAATCCGCCCAACGTTTATGGCTTCGGGCACACTCCGCTTTACGCTGACATGATAGACGCGGTGTTAAACGACAATGCACCATACGTTCCCGGCGAGGCGGGAAGGGGCGCGCTTGAACTTGTCCTTGCAATTTACAAATCAGCGGCTGAGCATGCTCCGGTAAAACTTCCGCTTTCACACTGCGCAAGCACTGATTTTACAGGAAGATTTGATAAAAAAGCCGAAAGGTAATGATATGACTTTTGCAGCCGATAATATTTTGGGTGCCTTAAAAAACAAAATAAAATCAGGCCGCCAGCTTGCCCGAAAAGGTTCCCAAAACGGTTTTTTTCATATTTTGGGCGGCAATACGCTCTACAAAATAATTTCCGCCCTTTCGGTTCTCCTTTTTCCGCGAATCATGGGGAATGCTTACGGTACATTCAAACTTGCTGATAACTACTTAAGTTACCTTATAATTGCGAACGGCCTCGGAATGACAAATGTTATCCTGCGCTACTGCGCCGCCTTTGATACACCGAAAGAGCAGAAAAGCTATTTTCATTTTGCCGTGAAGTTCGGGCTTTTAGCCGATATTTTTCTGCTTGCGGTTTTTAGCGCGATTTTATATATTCCTGAAATATTCGGTTTCAGGATTGTAAAATACGGTGCGGAAAATATTCTTGGTCTAATGCTCTTTACCGTATTTCTCGATTTCCTGTTCAACGCGGCCCAGAACTTTCTGCGGACAAATAGGGAAAATAAAAAATACGCGAAAAATTATGTGATATTTTCTCTGGCATTCGCGCTTATACCATGTGTTTTGTCCGCCGTTTTCGGTATATTCGGGTATACAATGGAAGGTGCGGTTTTAGGACGCTATATCGCTTATGCGATTGTTTTAATTTTGGTATACAAAGTCCTGCGCACTTTGCCTGCGTTCCGCGAAAAACCGCTGAGGCTTCGGCATGCCGAAAAAATGGGCGCTTTCAAATATTCGCTGAACACCCTTGTTGCGAGTACTTTTTCGCTCATAATGCCATACAATGAGAGTATCGTTCTGAGTATGATGGTCCCCGGCAGCTTGTTTAACGATTTTCAGGTTGCACAGCTTGTTCCGGCAAGTATCCAGTTTATATCGAACTCGGTAATTGTCTTTGTCTATCCGTATTTCGCAAAGAATTACAGGGACGGAAAATGGATATACAAAAACGCAAACAAAGTTGTTCTGGGAACATCTGTACTGATGTTTTTTATAGCACTTATTGGTATAATTTTTTCGCCGCAGATTGTGCTGATATTCGGTTCAAAGTTTAAAACAGAAAACGCCGTGAGGCTGATGAGGGTATTCTTCATTACCTTCGCGGTCAACAGCGCCGTCAAGATACCTGTCGGAAATATATTAGCGGCAATCGGCGAAGTGCGGTTCAATGTTGCAAATGCCATTTTTTCATCGACTGTTCACGTCGGTATATGCTGGGTAATGACATATAGCTTCGGCATTAACGGTGCGGCTTACGGGCTGCTGGCAGGTTATCTGATATCATCTGCCGCGGCGGTGTTATATTTGAAATATTACTGCAAAAAGCTCGAAAGCAGAAAAAATGACGCAACGGTTGAACAACTCGAAGAGGATATTGATGCAGACGAGAAGGAATTGCTATGAGACTACTCATTATTCCATCATGGTATGCTACAGAAGATAAACCGAATAACGGCATATTTTTTAAGGAACAGGCCGAGTCGCTCGCCGGAAGCGGCGTGGACGTCGTTGTCGCATATCCCGATCTGAGATTCAGACTGGGGATGCTCCGCCGCGGGATTTACAGGGACTACGGTGCCGAAGTACCTACATATATTTACAGAAAACGTACTTTAACGCCTTTCAACGAGCGGGGAAGATGGCCGCAGATTTCAAAAATGCTTGAAGGGCTTTATGACCGCGTTTGCCGAGATATCGGAAAACCTGATATCGTTCATCTCCATTCGTGCCGAATGGGTATCGAGGCGGTAAACCTTTGCCGCAATCATGGCCTGCCGCTTGTTTATACTGAGCATTACAGCGGCATTTTGGGTAAAATGGATGATGATTTAAAGTATCAGTTTGAAAAAACGCTTGAGGGCTGTGATTGTTCGATTGCAGTCAGTGAAGATTTAAAGGCGCGCATGGTTACAAAAAGGCCGGATACGCTGTTTATACCTAATCTTGTTGACACGTCGAGCTTCAAAATCATGCCGAACGTTGCTCCCGCGGGTGATTTTGTATTTGCCGCGATGGGTAACCTTGTTACCCTCAAAGGGTATGATATCCTGATTCGGGCTTTTGCATCCGCACTTCGCCATATGCCCGGTGCAAAGCTATATATTGCCGGAAAAGGCGAACAGGAGCAGGAACTTAAAAGCCTGATTGTGGAATTAAATGTTGAGGACAGTGTTCAGTTCACAGGATTTTTGACAAGGGCGCTCGCCCCGAAGTTCTATAACGGCTGCGACTGCTTTGTCTGCTCAAGTTTTACCGAAACATTCGGTGTAACTCTGATTGAGGCGCTGTCTTGCGGAAAGCCTGTGATAGCGACACGATGCGGAGGGCCGGAGAGTATCGTTAACTCTAAAAACGGCCTTTTGATTAATGCCGGGGACGTTCTTTCGATGGAACGCGCACTTGTATATATGTACCGCAGGGCAAAAAGCTATAATCCGTTTCTTTTGCGTGAGGACTGCATGAAACGTTTCGGAAAGAGCTATATTTGCCAGAGGCTGGTGCAGCTTTATGCGCATATTCTGGATTTGAAGCACCGCACATCACCGAAAACCGATGAATAGATGATTTGAATTTCAAATTGTGCTCATTCTTCATTTATAGGCTGCATATCTTCCAATAGGGGTGTTAAAACTGGCGAACAGTAATAAAACAAGGGTTATTGAAAATATAATCAGGATAATGGTTATCATGATGCCTCCGATTCTGCTTTTCGGGATACATGTGACATTGTCGCAAATACCCCATTTCGGTTATCTTACGCTCCCTCGCATATACTGGACGATTCTTGTTTTGCTGACCGTAATTTACATTGTTCTTCATGGCAAAGGTTCGGTAAGGCTCGGCAGATCGTTAAAATACACCGCTATTCTCGCCTTCATAATAGTTTATTCGCTTATTTCACTTAAAAGCGCGATGAATTTTGAGAGCTCACTTAATAAATTTATGTTTCAGCTGAGCGGCCTTGCCACTGTCTTTTATATAACGGCTTTTACTGATAACGCAGAGGATTTAAAAAAATTCCTGCGTGTTCTTACAATTTGTTTTGCAGTTACCGCCGTTATCGGCATTTATGAGATGTATTCGAAAAATTACCTGTTCAACCCCAGTGCCGCAATGCTGCCCAAAAGAAATGTATATGGCCGCCGGTACCCATGCGCAGTTTTTTATAATACCAATGACCTTGCAACCTTTCTTACCGTTTTCTCTCCGTTTGCGGTTTTCACGATCGCTGATTGGGCAAAGGGCATAACAGGCAAGGTTCTGGGTTTTATACTTTCGGCTCTTGTTTTCATGAATCTGCTTGGTGGGCGTGCAAGAACCAGTTTCTTCGTAATATTGGCTTTTGGAGTGCTCGTATTTTTGATTTGTGCTGCAGTAAAAAATTTCAGAAAGTATACTCTTAATGTGATAATTTTTATCCTTGGGCTGCCTTTTGCGGAATTTATACTCAGGATTACCGAGATAAAAAAAGGAACGGTTATCAGCAAAATCAATACGATAAACACAAGTGATTACTCCGTCAACGAGCGAATAAAAATAACTTTGAGCGGCTTAAAAATGTCGGCGTCGCACCTGCTGTGTGGGGTTGGCGTAGGCAACAGCGTTCCGCTTCTCCCAAAATATGCAAAGGTTCGTGCAATTAATCTTCATAACACGCCGCTTGAAATCCTTGCTGAATTCGGTATTGTCGTATTTATTCTTTACGCTGTTATGGTCATTTTGCCAGCTGTTGACCTGATTAAAAATTCTTCTGAAATCCCAAAATGGCGTTTGTTCTGCGTTTTGTGCTGCATTATGCTGCTCGCGTTTCAGGTTGAAAGCATGCAGCCATCCGACGCTCTTCATATAAGCGCTTTGTGGATTCTGTTCGGCATAGTGTTTGCGGCTGACAAAATATTTTGTCAAAAGCGTGAAAACCGCTATGAGATGAACGGAGGAATCCGTTTTTATTTAAAAAAACTCTTTAACAAGGGGTGTCGCTGATGCCGCGGCTTTTACTCATTAGTTTTATCGACTTTGGCGAAATGAAGTCGGGCTCAAGCGTCAGGCCTCAGCGAATGTATGATGCTTTCAAAAAGCTGGGCTACGATGTTAACCTTCTGTCAGGACTTCAGAACAGGAAGAGAGAACGCTGGAAAAGAGTTTTTCAGAAGTTTCTGGAAATTCGGCACAGCCTGCCGGATTTATGTTATGTTGAACCGCCGAGCGGCCCTTTTTTCAACCTTTGCGACCATCTTTTGTTAATATACCTTAAACTTAAAAAAGTTCCTATAGGACTGTTTTACCGCGACGCATACTGGCTTTTCGCGGACTGGTGGCCGGTCAAAGGAGCAAAAAAGTTTTTTCTCACGCTTATGCACAAATTTGACATTTTTATAATAAAGAGAACATGCAAGGTCGTATTTTTCCCGACAAAGAGCATGGCGGATTTGTTTAAGCTGAAGCACAAAAGCGTATTGCCCCCGGCCGGGATAGATTTTGTCACGCCGGAGCATGAAACAAAAAGGCATGCACTTTATATCGGCGGAGTATCAAAGTTTTACGGCACCGATATAATGCTTGAAGCATTTAGAATACTTAATGAGCAGAAGAATGAAAACGTCAGGTTAACGGTATGCTGCCGTGAAACTGAGATGAAGGATTTCTTTCAAAAGTACTCCGGTGCTCCTTGGCTTGAAGTTGTACATTTGTCAGGCGACAAACAGTTAAAACCTCTTTATGAAAACTGCGACATTGCGTTGTATCCGAGCAGGCGCGATTTTTATATGGATTTTTGCATGCCGGTTAAACTTTTCGAATACCTGTCCCGTGCGATTCCCGTTGTTACTACAAATTGCAGAGAAACCGCCGGATTTGTACTTAAAAACGGGTTCGGCGTGGTTTCACAGGATAATCCGGAGGCGTTTGCCTCGGCTGTCAAATCCGTTATCGACGATAAAAAACAATTGAGGCAATGCCGGGCAAACGCAATCAACTCTTTAAGGCACCGAAACCTGTGGATTCATAGGGCGAGACAAGCGGCAAACGAAATTTTAAAATAGTCAAATGCTTTTTGATACTTGGAGGCGGTTATGCGGATTGCGGTTTTAGGCGCGGCTAAATCCATTCATACAATAAAGTGGGTCAAGGCGCTTGCCGGAAACGGGCACACTGTTGAGCTGTATTCTTTGCCGGATCAGAAAGCACCGGCGGGTACGCTCGGAGATATAAAAGTCAATTACCTAAAAACCGGAGGAGTAGCGGGTTACTGGCTTTGCGCGGGCGAGCTTAAAAAGCTTCTGCGTGAATTTGAGCCGGACGTTCTGAACGTTCATTACGCGTCTGGTTACGGAACTCTTGCAAGGCTTTGCGGAATAAAACCTGTTCTGCTCTCGGTTTGGGGCAGCGACGTCTATGATTTTCCGTATCAAGGTTATATTAATAAGCGTATGCTCATAAAAAATATCGAAAGCGCGGCAGCTGTTGCTTCGACAAGCAAGGCGATGGCGGAGCAGGTCAAGCGCGTCCACTTCACGGACAAAAGGATTTATATAACACCGTTCGGCGTTGATACCGAGGTTTTTCGGCGGTGCGGCGAACCTCCTAAAGACAGGATTACTGTCGGAATCGTAAAGGCTCTCGAACCAAAGTACGGCGTCGAGTACTTAATCCGAGCATTTTCTCTTTTTAAAAACCGTATAATCAAAGAGGACAAAGTGCCTGCGGACGGTATAAAGCTTGAAATATATGGGGACGGTTCACTGCTTCATCCGCTGAAAGCTCTCGCTAATGAGCTCAATATCAGCGAGGAAGTCCAGTTCCACGGCGCAGTACCGCACGCCTATGTTCCACGCATAATGTCAAGCTTCGATATATTCTGTGCACCGAGCGTTGAGGACAGCGAAAGCTTCGGCGTCGCGGCGGTCGAGGCGATGGCCTGTGAGATTCCTGTTGTCGTGAGCGATGTCGACGGGTTCAAAGAGGTTGTCCGGGACAGAGAAACCGGATTTATAGTGACGCGGCGAGACCCGGTCACACTTTCAAACAAGATTTATACGCTCGCGGTGTCTGAGCAGCTGCGCTATTCAATGGGACAGGCGGGGCGGAGCCATGTTATGAATTGTTACGAATGGCGCGACTGTGTCAGAAAGATGGAAAATGCGCTGACCGAAACAGCAATGGCGGAACTTATTCGAAAAAGAAGCAAATAAAGAAAATTCCCTGACTGGGGGCAGCATATGAGAATATTACTTATAAATCACTACGCCGGTTCTGTTTATCACGGAATGGAATTCCGGCCGTATTATATGGCGCGTGAGTGGGTAAAACGGGGCAATGAAGTTATGATTGCGGCGGCTGATTACAGCCATTTGAGGAAGGTCAACCCCGAAATTCAGCATGATTTTACAAAAGAAACGATAGACGGCATAACTTATCTTTGGATAAAAACACCGAAGTATCACGGAAACGGAGCCGGGCGCGCTCTCAACATTGCGGAGTTCTATTTCAAGCTGAAATCTCATGCAAAGAAAATCGCGCGGGAGTTCAAGCCCGAAGCTGTTATCGCGTCATCGACATACCCGTTTGACAGTTATGCAGCATATAAAATTGCGGAACTTTCAGGCGGCAGGTTTTACTTTGAAATTCACGACCTCTGGCCGCTGACCCAGATTGAAATTTACAAAATGAAAACAACGAACCCGTATGTGCGTATGCTTCAAAAGGCGGAGGACTTTTCATTCAAAAACGCAAAAAGGGTTATTTCCATTTTACCGCAGGCATATATACACATGGAGGAACGCGGAGTTTCGCGTGAAAAATTTACTTATGTTCCGAATGGCGTAATTCCATCGGAATCAGAAAATAAAAACGGCTCATGCAGTCAGGCGGATACTTTGTCAAATTACCGCAAAGACGGATTCTTTATTGCGGCATATACCGGCAACCATGCCGCCGCTAACGCTCTCGACAACTTTATTAAAGCCGCGGCTCTCATGCGCAGTGAAAAGATAAAGTTCGTACTTGTCGGTTCGGGCAATGAAAAAGATAACCTAAAAAAAAAACTTGCGAAAGAAACATCACCGGATAATATCGTTTTCCTTGATCCGGTCGCCAAGGAAAATATGGGGCTGCTTCTTTCAAATGTTGACGCGGCATATATGGGGCTTGCAAAGTGCAGGCTTTTCCATTACGGGGTAAGTCCGAACAAATTGTTTGACTATATGCTCGCGGCAAAACCGGTTATTTATGCGGTTGACGCGTCAAACAATCCGGTTGAGGAGGCACGGTGCGGCGTCTCTGCGTCGGAAGGTACGCCCGAAGCGATCGCCGCGGCAATTCGCGGCCTTATGAGCAAAAGTGAGAACGAGCGCAGTGAAATGGGCGGGTGCGGACGTGAATACGTTTTGAAAAATCACGATTATGCCGCGCTTGCGGGTAAGTTTCTCGACGCTTTAAAATAGGCGCTTAATATTACGGAACAGGTGAATAATATAAATGAAAAAAAAGAAATGAGTTTCTTCCGTACGCTCTGCCGTACTGGGAAGAAGAAGAACTGACGGCGATTCAGGACGCAATTAAATCAAACTGGTGGTCGCGCGGGCCAAAAACCGCGGAGTTCGAAAAGAAATTTGCCGATTATGTCGGAGCAAAATATGCTGTTGCCGTCAATTCATGCACGGCGGCGCTTCACACGGCGCTTGCTGTCAAAGGAATCAGTTCCGGCGACGAGGTTATCACGACCGCAATGACTTTTTGCTCCACAGTCAATGTTATAACTCATTGCGGGGCAAAGCCGGTTTTTGCCGATATAAACGGGGACAGCGGCTGCATTGACGCTGACAGAATCGAAAGCCTGATAACAAAAAGAACAAAAGCGGTAATCCCGGTTCATTACGCGGGACAGCCTTGCGATATGGAAAAAATCGAAAAAATCGCCGCGGAACACGGGCTGTTTATACTCGAAGACGCCGCGCACGGACTTTATACAAAATGCGGCGAAAGGCTCGTCGGTTCAAAAAATACAGCGGCGTTCAGCTTTTACGCTACAAAAAATATATCGACAGGCGAGGGCGGTATGCTCGCGACAGATGATGAGGAAATCGCCGAAAAGGCGCGTGTTTTCACCTGCCACGGCATGAGCCGCAACGCATGGAACAGATACGCAAAGGGCGGCACATGGCGCTATGATGTTGAAACTGCCGGCTTCAAATATAACATGACGGATATTCAGGCAGCGCTCGGTATGTGTCAGCTTGACAGGCTCGAGTTCATGCAGCAGCGACGCGAAAAGTATGTTGAAATATACAACAATAAACTTAATGGTGTAAAAGGTGTCCGGCTGATGCCGAAAACCACAAACGGGCGCAGCTCGAAACACCTTTATATAATAAGGGTTGAAAAAGACGAACTTGATATCGGCAGGGATGAATTTATTGAGGAATTGAACGCTATGAATATCGGTACAAGCGTACATTTCATTCCCGTTCATCTGCACCCGTTTTACCGTAAAAATTATGGAACAAAAGAGGGTGACTTGCCCGTTACGGAAGCTTATTTTGAAAAGATAATCTCGCTTCCGCTTTACCCATCAATGACCGAAGAGGATGTGAACTATGTCGCGGACGCAGTTTGTGAGATTTCAGCAAAGCATGCGCGGTAAAGCCCTTGACCCCTACTGTCAGCACCTGAAAAACCGGCGTGCGGGGCTTGCGGCAAAACGGATTTTTGATCTTTTTGCTTCACTTCTGTGTATAGTCGTGCTTTCTCCGTTTTTTCTTATTTCGGTTTTGCTTGTAAAAACAACAAAAGGGCCGGTATTTTACCGCCAGCTTCGTGTCGGTAAAGACTGTGAAGAACTATATGTGCTGAAACTGCGCACTATGGTCGTCGGCGCGGACAAAAGCGGAGAGATAACCGTCGGCAGCTCCGACAGCCGCATCACGGGTGTTGGAAAACTGCTTCGCGCAACTAATTTTGACGAGTTCCCGCAGTTCTTTCAGGTTTTTGCCGGTTCGATGTCCATTGTCGGTGTACGCCCTGAGGTTCCGCATTACGTTGAACTCTATACTCCTGAGGATTACGCAACGCTCCTCATGAAGCCCGGGCTGACGTCACCCGTTGCCATTGCCTACCGCCACGAAAACGATATGCTGTCCGGCAGTGATGATCCCGAGCGGAAATACGTTGAAGAGATATTGCCTGCAAAGATGAAGATTAACCGTGATTATGTTTCAGACTTCTCCTTTTTGAACGATATGAAAATTATCGGGCGGACAATAAAATGCCTCTTTGAAAAGGATGAAATGATAAACAAATAAAATAAAACGGCTGCTTTCAATGATTCAATCATTAAAGGCAGCCGTTTATTATGTCATTAAGCAGAAAATTTCTAATTTTCCTGTTCCGGAGTTATAAGTTCGGCGGCGGCTTTGACGTCGCCGGTCATCAGTGCGAGTACCCCTTTATAAATAATATCCGGAGTTTGCTGGAATCGGCGTTTAATAAGTTCAGCCTGGTCTTTGCCGACAACGAGAAGTTTTACGGACATCAGAGTGTCACCCATATCGAAAGAAGAGCAGGTGACATTGTAACCGCCCGACGGATTTTCCTCAATCACAGCGCTGTTTTCGGATTCACGTTTTATCTTTGCAAGAAGTTTAACAGCCGTTCCTACGGCTTTTTCACGCACTGATGCGGGAAGACGCCTTTCGAAAAGCTCGGCGGTTTCCGCGCCGAGACTTGTATTCTTATATAATTCGTTATCATCCGCTTTTATCAGGTCAATATGCCCCGAAACCAAAAGCTCATGAAGAGCAGATGCAAACGAAAAGTAATTGCAAAGCCCGTCATGCTGTAAGATATCGTTCAGATTATCAAATGAGAGCGGACTTCCGACCGATTTAAGCAGATAGCAGATAAGAATTTTTATCTCGTCGGCGCTTTTCAGACCGCCGGGTTCGACGCCCTCAGTAAATCCGTCACTTGCCAATTTTCCG
>DATALE010000144.1:0-1615 GCA_036261235.1 Ruminiclostridium sp.
GATATTGCCGAGCTATCGCGTGAAATAATTATCGAGTATCTTCCAATGCTCGAAAAAGAAGGAATTGCGTTATCGACCGATATTCCGGAGACCGTCGTGGAGATTCGCGCCGACAGGGATATGCTGTCACGCGCCATAAGAAATCTTCTGGACAATGCGATCAAATACGGAGCCACTGGAAAATGGCTTGGATATGAGCTGTCGGCAGATTACGACAGCGTATATATCAGAATTAAGGACAATGGACAGGGCATAGATTCTGAAAATCAGCGGGACATTTTTAGCCGGTTTTATCGCGGCGACAAGGGCAGAACCCCGGACGGAGGGATGGGCCTAGGTCTTGCAATAGCCGACGAAATAGTGAAACTCCATGCCGGGTCGCTGAGAGTAGAGAGTGAGAAAGGACGCGGTGCGACCTTTATAATTACCCTCCGCAAAGCGTAGTTTGTTGACGGCAATGCAGCCATCTGATAGAATTTGTAGAAGCCAGAGGACAAAAGTTTAAACAACATTAGAGGTGCAAATTACTTTACCGAAGCTTTTGGAAAAGAGGAATTTGAGTATGACCGATAAAACAACAACAATTGCAGAAATAAAAAAGCATATTCAGGATTTTTCTGATACGAGAGGCTGGCGCAAGGACCAAAATGCAAAAGACCTTGTCATGGCTTTATCTGTTGAGGCCGCCGAACTTACAGAAATTTTTATGTGGCTGCATTCAGATAATGCAGACAGTGTAAAAGAAAACGCTGAAGAATATCAGCATTTGCAAGAGGAGCTTGCCGACGTGTTTTGGTATTTATGCCGCTTGTGTGAACATTTTGATATAGATTTAGCAAAAGCGGTTGATAACAAAACTATCAAAAATGCACGAAAATATCCGGTATTGGGTTAAGTGTGATTAAGTTTAGAAAGCTCTTACGTTTTTCGACTTAGTGTTGTTGCCTTTCCGTCAGGATTTGGTAGTCAACTTCCGATATGATTTTATGTGCTGCCTGATTTTCTTTATCGCCCAGTCGTAATGGCTGGTTGTGGTAGAAATGCAGTAGCTTCCAAGACTTGTCGTCCCCGTCCAACTAAAGTGTTTATTTTCAAACAGTTCCTCATTTGAAAACTGCTCAATAAGATCCAACACTTTTTTATGACTCTCAAGAAGCATTTCCTTTGAATCGGCATAAGGTGTGGATTGATGTTTCTCCCAGAACTTGACGTTCAAATCACCATATGTTTTCCAGTTATAAGGCTCGGGTAAAAACGTCTTTGCTTTTCCATTTTTGTTAGCCTCAACCCAATTCAACAATAGCTGATGCCATTCATATAAATGGATAAGGACATCCCGAATGTTTTTATCGCGTTTCCAGTGTGCTTCATTTTTATTGAAGCCATCACCGAAATTGAAAGTCGCGTTACGCTCATCGTCCGTCATAGCTTCAATAAGTTTCCACATCTTTTCATACTGTTCATTTGCCGTTTTAATTAAATCCGGCTTCGTTGTGGGTCTTGACATTATATTTCCTCCCTCACTAACAGCAAGCGGGCATAGAAATTACACTCCATGTTTAAATCATAACACATATATGTGACAACAGCATGTCATGTTTTACTTGGGTATTTC
>DATALE010000157.1:0-1907 GCA_036261235.1 Ruminiclostridium sp.
AATCACTCATAAAATGGAACAAATCTCGAATGGATATTTCGGAGACGCAATCGAAGGTGAGTTCAGCGGTAAGTTCAAAGAACTCGTAGACGCTGTAAATAAGACAACTGATATTCTTAATTATATAATTAAAAATATTTCGGATAATATGGCTCAAATGTGCGAGGGTAACTATAATCTTATTGCAATTGAAAACTATCCAGGTGATTTAGAGGCAGTTTCCGGTGCGCTTAATACAATAATAAACTCTTCTAATGAGCTTTACAGACGCGTTGGCGAAACTACATCACAAGTTGCCGAGGGTGCTGCACAGGTTTCACAAGGCAGCCAGCTTCTTTCACAGGGCGCGACTGAACAGGCCAGCGCTGTTGAACAGCTTTCCGCAACAGTTATGGAAATAGCAACAAGAACAAAACAAAACGCTGCCGATGCAGGCAAGGCGAAAGAGCTCGCAAAAATAGTTAAAGACAACGCTAAAAACGGCAACATGCAGATGGATGAAATGTTAAAGTCCATGAATGATATCAGCGAATCATCAATAAGCATTTCAAAAATAATAAAAGTTATTGACGACATAGCGTTTCAAACTAATATTCTTTCACTTAATGCAGCAGTTGAGGCAGCCCGTGCAGGTCAATACGGCAAAGGCTTTGCCGTCGTCGCGGATGAAGTACGCAACCTGGCCGCAAAGAGTGCCAGTGCTGCGAAAGATACAACTTCACTTATTGAAACTTCAATAAAAAGAGTTGATGTCGGCACAAAGATTGCCAAAGAGACAGCCGCTTCATTCAGCGGAATAGTTGACGGTGTTGAGAAAACTGCAACCATTGTTTCAGAGATCGCTGATTCGTCGAATGAACAGGCAACGGGAATTTCTCAGATAAACAAAGGACTTGAACAGGTTTCTCAGGTCATACAGACAAATTCCGCAACTGCCGAGGAAAGTGCAGCAGCAAGTGAGGAGCTCTCAAGTCAGGCAGCCACACTTAATCAACAGCTCTCATTATTGAAGCTTCGCGACAGCAATTACTCAAGCTCAGAGGACGTCCGGTTAAAGAGCGAAGAACCGGAAACAACAGCATCAGGAGAGCCGACTCTGAGTTTCGGAAAATATTAATATTTTAGATTTATGCTTTTACGGGCCCCGGCAACGGGGCCTTTTATATTCTACTTTTTCGCCTTTTTGATACTTTTGATGACATCTTTTAATATAAAAGCATCTTTGCTTGTATATTATGTAAATTTTCTTAAAAAGAATCCATTTTTCCAACTTTTTTGATTTGAACGTATTGCACAATTTATTAAATTATGCCATAATATATTTAGTCGTTTTGGTATGCAGAAAACTTACATTTATTGTCTTATTGTTGTTTCATTTGTAAAAATCTCTTTCAATAATCCATTTTCTGCTATCAAATAATATCAAAGGTCAAAACCACAGATTATTAAAATTAAATGGAGGTAAATTTAATGAAATCAACAGGTATTGTCAGGAAAATTGATCTTCTCGGACGCATCGTCGTTCCCAGAGAAACAAGACAGAATCTAAACATTGATTCCGGGGATCCAATTGAATTCTTCTATGATAAGGACAGCATATACTTAAAAAAATACTCCAGAGGATGTGAGTTTTGCAATTCTATGGAGGAGCTTACGAATTTTAAAGGACAGTATATTTGCGATAGTTGTAAAAAAGAGCTTTTTAAAGCATATGAGGAGCAAATAGGAAAAGCAACTGACAACGTTGACTAAATTGCTCACTAAATCATTTTTGTTCAATAAGCAACCCCTATACTAAAGCGCTACCGTCGCTTATAACTCCTAAATTATTAGAAATTTAATATCTTTCAAAAAGGTAATAAAAAAAAACAAAAAACCGCCAGCATTGATGCCGGCGGTTTTTGTAT
>DATALE010000165.1:0-2001 GCA_036261235.1 Ruminiclostridium sp.
CCATCTCATTGCCCCGGTACTGGAAGAAAACGCGCAGAGACGGCTTGTATATTTACCGCACGGTGTATGGTACGACCTGTTCACCGGTGAAATGCGGCAGGGCAGTCAAACGGTTGAAGTAATCTGTTCAGACAGGATTCCGGTATATCTGCGCGCCGGATACGGCATTGCGCTGAACTTGGATGCATCGCTAGAGCTCGGTGAAAGCGTCGGGAACAGAGTGGACGGCTACAAAAATCTGCATTTTCTCCTTGCAGGCGAAAACGGCACCTGTCAATTTAAAGATGACCTTGGGAATGACTTCACTCTTGAATGGAATAAGTCAACATGGAAGCAGTCCGGGCATTCTGTTTCTCCGTTTACCGTAAAAATCGTTTAAGTCAAATTGCTGAGGCATTTCAACTCAGCTGGAATTTAGCTTTCAATTAAAAACAAATTTTTGCTTCCTTTGGGAGGCTTGTATTTTTGCAGCCAAAATGCAATATAAAAAAAGAAGACGGGGCGTTTTATGAAAAAATATGAAGGTATTATTTTTGATTTGGATGGAGTCATCTGCCATACCGACCATTATCACTATCTGGCTTGGAAACAACTTGCAGACCGCCTCGGTATCTATTTTGACGAGCATATTAACAACCGCCTGCGTGGTGTAAGCCGTATGGAAAGTTTAGAAATCATACTTGAAAACAGTAAAAGAGTATATACAGATGCTGAAAAATCTGAATTTGCGGAGCGGAAAAATGGATTTTATCGTCAGCTTTTGGCGGGGATGTCCCCTGCGGATCTGCCCGCCGAAGTAAAAAACACACTGAATGCTTTACGGAAAAGCGGCTGTAAGCTGGCCATTGGTTCATCCAGTAAAAATGCCAAATATATATTAGAACGTATCAGCCTGGCAAATTACTTTGATGCAGTCACAGACGGCTGCCAGATTAAACACTCAAAACCGAACCCGGAGGTATTCCTGCTTGCGGCACAGCAATTAGGTCTTGCTCCCCAAGACTGCCTTGTTGTAGAGGATGCAGTTATGGGAATTGAAGCGGCGATACGCGGTGGCTTTGACGCGGCCGGCATTGACGACGCAAAAACGTGTGAGGCAGCAAAATATCATCTTTCAAGATTCGGGGAATTGGAAGATATTATAAACTGAAAAACGCGAAGAATTCTACAATTTATATTATGCGTAATTTTTCTGTTGGCCTAGCCTTAGAAACTGGGTCAGCACAAAAATCGCCCGGAAAATCCGCAATATGCGGGTTTAATCCGGGCAGTTTTATCGTTATTAGCTACGATTCTCTGAGTAAATTGCTGTTTGGAAAGACTTATGATACAGCTCCGTTCACTTAATAGATTCGCTGTATTAATCAAGAATCACCGATACAGGAAAGCAAGGGCTTCGTAGGGTCTGAGCAGCATGGATTTGCAGATTTTTGCATCGCTGTAATTGGAAATCAGCAGTTTATAATCGGTTCCCTTAAAATCCTCCGGCAATAAAATTTCAGAAGGAATTTCGCTGTAATTGCAAAGTACCGCAAGCTTTTCCCGGTTCAAAGTCCTGAGGTATGCGAAAATGTTTTTATTATCCTCATCAAACAGTTCATACCTTCCCTCCGTGATAATTGGATTTTCTTTTCTGATGCGAATGAGCTTTTTATAATAAGAATAAATGGAATCCGGGTCATTGATTTCACACTTGGCGTTAATGCGAAGATAATTCGGATTCACCGCAATCCATGGTGCGGAGGTCGAAAATCCCGCGTTGAGGCCGTCATTCCACTGCATCGGAGTCCGGGCATTATCGCGGCTGATACGGTGAATATACTTCATCACAGTTTCTTTCCCGACATCCTGCTTATTTACCAGCTCTTCATAGGCATTCAAAGTTTCCAGATCACGATAGTGATAATGGTCGGTATGGCAGATGACTCCATCCAAATCAAAAATAATACCTTCATATTTTTTCATAAAACGCCCCGTCTTCTTTTTTTATATTGCATTTTG
>DATALE010000174.1:0-3294 GCA_036261235.1 Ruminiclostridium sp.
CAAAGTGTTTTGACGGGTTGATACCGGCTTTGCGGCAGGCAATTTCAAGCTGCTGCTCGACCGTGTCAACTCCTTCAAGGTCAGGCAGAAGCAGACCGGAACGTTCGCCGCTTCTGACAATAACGCCGAACCGCGACGGGTCGAGCTCTGTAATCTTTGCGGGAACAGCTTCGGACAATACATCGACACTGTATTCGATAAAGTCAAGTTCGCTTTCCTCAACGGGTTCAAACCGCGGGTCTCGCGCCCCCGCACTTATGGAATTTTCAATAATTTCATTCGCGATACTGTCTGTGACGGGAGCGGTCGTACCTATGCAGCCGCGCAGTTCACCGAATTTTTTAAGCGACACAAAAACTCCTGCCCTGTTTTCAAACAAGTCATTTGAGTGTGCAAGATTTTTGAACTGTGAGGAACTTATTTCGGTGCCGTCTTTTACATATGACTCGAGTGACGAGCGTGCGATTGCGGCATAAGGATTTTCACCTTCACGCGATACTTTTGTGAACGCTTTTTCAAACGCGCCCGGCACTTCTTCTCCTGTGGGTGTGAATTTCGCGACGCAATAGCCGATTCCGAACGGCGCTTCATAAGATAAAAGCTCACAGGAAGGCTTTATTCCGTCAAAAACGCCGCACAAAATGACAAGTGAACGGTAACCGCATTCAGCTGATTTTTCACGAAGTTCAAGGTCGATTGACAAAATGGACGGGATGTCGCCGGATTCGATAAAACCGCTGACAACGCGGTCAAATTCCGCACCTTCGGGTACCGCGCCGTAAGGGCTTTCACGGTTCACCTTGTGCGACATATCGCCGCTTGCGATTACGACCGTTTTTCTTGATAATTTTTGAGCGGCGTCCCGGATGATTCCACCGAGCCTGTAAAGCTGTTGTATATCAAGTCCGGAACAGGACATAGCGATGATTTTAAATGATTTGTTTTTCTTTGAAAAATAATATAAAGGAACAAGAACGCCGTGGTCGAGACTGTCATCAATATTATGCCGTTCCTTCTCAGAGGCTGACAGCGTTCCGCCGGGAATACCGTTTTTATGCATTCCGCGTTCTATTTCCTGCCTAAGTTCGCTGTCCTGCTCGAATGATAATTTTGCATCAGGTGCGTTAAACTGTTCAAAACTGCCTTCGAGTACCGGAGCGTCATACATAAAAACATAGTCGCTGAACAGAGGCGCATGGGGTGAAATTATAACAACGGTTTCAGGTTTAATACATTCTGATTCATCCTCCACAGTCTCATAGGCCTTCAACGTGGCGTCGGCGTCATTCTCTCGTCCTTTCCCGACTTCGGGAACTATTACGGGCGGATGGGGGGAGAAGGAATCCGCAGCAAACCCCGGTTTCATTAATCATCAGTAAAAGTCCCTTCACTTTTCAGTATATAATCAATTGTTTTGCTTTTGTTTCATTTTCATATATCGCGTTTGTTCCCTGTCAAAATTCGCTTTTTCATTGTCCGTTTGCGGCAGGAGAGGAGGAACAGTGACCGGCGAACAATCATCCCCCAGCGCGACAAACGTCATAAAGGCAGTATTTGTTATCTTTGAGCAGTGCGTTTTTGTATCCTCGGCGGCCACTTCAATTTTAACCTTCATTGAGGTTTTTCCGACCCAGATGAGCTTTGAAGTTATGGTTATAACTTCACCGACTTTTACCGGGTGCTTGAACTCAAGCTTATCCACCGCCACAGTCGCAACTTCACAGCCGGAGTGTCTGCGGCAGGTGAGCGCGCCGGCAATATCCATGAAATGCATCAGCTGTCCACCAAGAAGATTCCCTAAAAGATTAGCCTGAGCAGGGAGTACGAGTTCGGTCATAACGCAAACTGATTCCTGCGGTGTTCTGCCGTTTAACATCATATTACCACCTTTGACAGCACCTGCTAAGCCTGTAACGAAGTGGTATGCCCAAATTGAAAAACAGTTCGATTTTCCTGATTATTATGGCGTTTTATCCTTTTTAAATTCAGTTAAGACAGTGATGTTTCGGTGCTGTTTTTTATATAAATTATACCATGTCATAAAAATTTAAGAAAGTGTGAACAATTAAACAATAATATTGACAGATCATGCCTTTGTGGATTATTATTTGATTAGCACTTGAAGACTTGGAGTGCTAAATTAACTTCCGATAAGGACTGATAATAATGATAGAAAGAATATTCAACGGCAGGAACGGAATCGACGCTCTTTCGGTTTTTATTTTGGCTATAGCAATTTTGTTTATTCCATATAAATGGACCTGGCTTATCGCTGCTGCCTTAATTGGCTATGCTCTTTTCCGCTGCTTTTCAAAGAATGTTTACAAGCGCAGGCAGGAACTGTGGAAGTTCCAGAACGGGCTTATGAGATTTGCACAGTTTTTTGGTCAAAAAACTAAAGGCATCCGCAATTACTTTGCATACCTAACGCTAAAACGAAAGAACAGAAAAACCACAATATATTTCAGGTGTGCCAAGTGCAGAAAAATTCTGAGCCTGCCGCGCAATAAGGGGAAACTTGCCGTAACCTGCACTGTCTGCGGCCACGAGTTTATCAGAAAAACCTAAGGTAACACCGCAAAATTTACGGTTATCGCCTTAAACGCCCTTACACTTGCGTATTTCCCGTCATACTTTTCAAAAATCCTCGTGCAATACATTAAGTATTGGCTGCGGTTTTTGTTGTGTCTGACGAAAAATCTGCCGACGTGTAAGAACATTTAGAATTATGCGGTGTTTCCATAAAAACATCCCACTTTTATAAATATAAGCGATTGATTTTGGGGAAAGATAGATACTGTGCAAATATGGTGTCTATTTTTATACGAAATGACTATTGAATGCTTGACCAATATATAGTAATATTAAATAGATTGCTTATTTAGATTAAATTTACAGCATATTAATATCAACATATCCGCCAAAGGAGAAAGACACTTGCCTTCGTTCAATATAGTACTCGTTGAACCGGAAATCCCGCAAAACACCGGGAATATCGTCAGGACCTGCGCCGCAACAGGAGCTTCGCTTCATCTTGTAAAACCGCTCGGATTTACAATTGACGACAAAAAGCTGAAAAGAGCCGGCCTTGATTACTGGTGGCTGATGACACCGATTAAATTCTATGACGGGCTTGATGATTTCTTTTCAAAAAATTCCGGGCCGTTTTTCTACTTTTCCACAAAAGCACGCCATGTTCATTCAGAGGTTCGGTATCATGACGGCTGTTACCTTGTTTTTGGTAAAGAAACAGCGGGGCTCCCGGAAGAACTGCTTTTAAAAAACGAGGACTGC
>DATALE010000181.1:0-2328 GCA_036261235.1 Ruminiclostridium sp.
AAAAGTGACCGTAAATTCAAGCGTTTTCTGACAAGAGGCCGAACCAATATTTCCACCGAGCTTTACCTGTTGTGTCTTGGATACAATCTGAATAAGCTGTGGGCAAAATGCAACGCAGGACGGCTGAAAACACATTTATTCAGCGTGAAAAAAGAGTAGGTTCCAGAAAACAAAATATTTTCATGATTGAGGCGGCGATTGTTTTCGTGACCTGTGCTTTGCTATGTAAAAATTCCGATGACATAGTGGAATTTTCAACATATTTTGAACACACAATTACTTTTCAACAAGTAAAAGGAGCCATTGCAAAACTTTCATTTTGCAACAACCCCTTTTATCTGTTTGCCGTAATCAGTGAATTTCGTTTTTGGTTTCAACAACTTCACGGTCACGGAAAAGAAGGGATATGCACCAAAGACCGGCGATGGCAACAAGCGTATAGATTATACGGGAAATGGAGCTGTACTGTCCGCCGAAAGCCCACGCAACGAAATCGAATTTGAAAATTCCGATGCTTCCCCAGTCTAACGCACCGATAATGACAAGGATCAATGCTATGCGGTCTATCATAGAATCAACTCCTAACAATATATATTGCTGAAGGTACATACAATCTGTCATAATATTTGAGCGTTGTGTCCACGGATAAGCTTTATTGAGCGTGGACGACTGCTCAAAATAAAGTATTCCGCGATACGCTGATATTATTTGCGAAATTGATATTAATATTCAAAAAAATTTTGAAATTATAATAACCTCATTTCCTTAATATTTTTTATCATTTATATATCTTTTAAATCCGGAAATTTTCGGCAAAATTATAAGCAGAGCATATTCGGTCTCCTTTTTGCAGGAGTTTTCGAATATGCTCTGCTTTTTTTGCTTGTTCGCTCCACAATATTTATTATGGAGCCTTTATATATTAAGGAGAGGTAAACATTTTTTGCAAACGTTAACTATAGGTTAATGGCGGCGGGTTTACTTCTTGTGCTCAGATGATTTGCCATGTTGTGTGCTGTCGCTTTTCCCGTTGTTGTTACCGTTGCTGCCTTCACTGACTGTAGTTGAAACGTCTGTATTGGTGCTTATAGTGCTTGAAGCTGCGGATTGATCGTTTGAATCTGAAACTGCCGATGCCGCTGATTTACCCGCTGCTTTTCCGCTGCCCTGCGACTTGGAATTATCTTTCTTTGCCGCAGTGCCTGAATTATTATCATTATCATTAACTGCTTTTGAAGAAGTACCGACAGAAGAGGCGCTCACGGCGGCAGATGAACTGCCGGTGCTTGATGAACTGCTTTCGGTATTGCCGTTTTGGGCTTTCTTAAGTTCAACAAATTTCTTCATGATATCTTTTACTTTAGCGTCTTTATATTGATCAACGGTGATTGACGGGTCGAGCGCCTGCAATTTTTGAATCAGGTTGAGTTTGCCCGGCGTAATTCCAAGTTTCTTTGCTTCATCGCGTCTTGCGAGCGCAACGTTGTCCTTTTGAATTTCAGCGGTTTTGCCATCTGATTTAACGGCGTCGCTTGCGCCTTCTGCCGCTTCGCTTTCAAGCTTGTCAGCGTCGGCACTGTTGTCGGTTTCAGCTGTCACGGAGATTACCGTTGAGCCGTCTTTGTCTACAAATCCATTATCGGATGCTGACGTAACAAGAGTGCCAATTGCGTCCTTTACGTCAGAATTAAGTACATCCTGTCCGTTAAGAATTGTCTGACCGTCCTCATTGTAGGCAGTAGCCGATACCACTTTGTCAAATGGGTTAACGCCGAGTTCAACACTCGGGTTGATATCAAGGCTTACATAAGATACAGGGGTTTTATAATAAGCGTATGCTCCGGCTGATGTCCCGACGAGCAGGACAGCGGCACAGCTGGCGGCGATAACCCTTTTAACAAAACGGCTTCTTGTTTGCGTCTTAACATTGTTTGATAAGGCTTTCATAACAAATACCTCCGTTTTTTTCTTTAATATTTCGTCCGCTTTAATATTATCCATTGCGGACTTAAACAGATTGTTCATAATAAGACTCTCCAATCTTGGCTTTAAGTAATGCTTTTGCCCGGTGAAGGTGCGAATAAACGGTGTTTTCTTTAATGCCCAGGATTTTGGATATTTCCGCGGCTGTGTAATCCTCATAGTAGAAAAGATAAATCACACTTTTATATTTCGGCGGCAGTGACAATACTTCGGTCATTAGATCACTTTGGAGCCTGTCTTCAAAAGTTATGTCGACATCATCAATAGAACTCACGTTCTTTCTGAAAAAACTCCTGTGGAAGTCCTTGCATTTATTGATCGTCACTCTGCATAACCAGGCCTTTT
>DATALE010000184.1:0-6312 GCA_036261235.1 Ruminiclostridium sp.
TTAAAGGCGGGGTAATGTATCAGATTATGCCGGACAGATTTTGCAGGCAGGGCGACATTCCTCAGAATCTTCCGTCAGGCAGGATAATTTCGGAGACATGGGGAGACCTGCCGCCGCAAAGCGATGAAAACGGCTATTGCAGCAATTATTACTTTGGAGGAAACTTCAAAGGAATCACTTCGAAGCTGCCTTATTTAAAATCTCTCGGGGTAACCACCGTTTATATAAACCCAATCTTTGAGGCGCATTCATATCACCGCTATAACACCGCCGATTATTCAAAAGCCGACCCGCTTCTCGGTACTGACGATGATTTCAGAAACCTGTGCGAACAGGGTGAACAGGCCGGCATCAATATAATTCTTGACGGAGTGTTCAGCCATACCGGCGAAGACAGCGTATATTTTAATAAATACGCAAGATATCCCGACAAAGGAGCATACGAGTCAAAGGATTCTATATATTATTCATGGTATGACTTTAAAAAATGGCCGGAGATTTATCGCTGCTGGTGGAACTTTAAGGAACTTCCGGAAGTGAATGAATCAGAACCGTCATACCTTGATTACATAACCGGAAAAGACGGAATCCTGCAGCGCTGGATAAAGCTCGGTGCTTCCGGCTGGAGGCTTGACGTTGCTGATGAGCTGCCGGATAATATGATTGAAAGCATACGCAATGCCGTTAAAGATGCAGGCGAAGAAAATATCGTCCTCGGCGAAGTTTGGGAGGACGCGTCAAATAAAATAAGTTATGGGCAGCGGCGACATTATCTGGAGGGAAAGCAGCTCGACAGCGTCATGAATTACCCGTGGAGATATGCGATAATAGATTATCTTAGAACCGGAAACGCCGCCTTTATAGCCGAAGCGGTTATGACTATTATTGAAAACTACCCGAAGGAATCGCTGGACACTCTGATGAACCATTTGGGAACACACGATACGGCAAGGCTTATCACTTGTCTTGCCGGAGAAAACCCAGACGGTAAAAGCAAGTCATGGAGACAGTTCACGCGCATGGCGCCGGAAAGACGTCAAAGAGGGCTGGCACTTGTAAGGCTCGCTTGTGCAATTCAATTTATGCTGCCCGGGATTCCCTGCATCTATTTTGGCGACGAGGCGGGTTTTGAAGGGTATGAGGATCCGTTTAACCGCCAGTGCTATAACTGGGGCGGCGAGGACAAAGCGCTTGTGGAATGGTACAGGGCGCTCGGCAGACTTCGCTCATGCTGTCCCGTATTTAAGGCAGGGCAGTACAGACCTATTATGGCAAGAGGAGCGGTTTATGCTTTTGAACGGCTCGAAAACGGGGAATTTGTATCTGTTGCGGTAAACGCAGGCGAATCTGCCGAATCGTTGGAAATGAACGGTGAAATATGCGTTTCGTTCGGTAATGTAACGCTTTCCGGCGGAATACTGACACTGCCGCCGAAAAGCTGTGCTATTCTCGGCAGCGGCAGCTTTGTATCTTCTTTTGAAAAGGTTAATCAAAATTAATTATTGAGGGCTGCTGCAGAATAATTTGTGCAGCCATTTAATTTTATTGAATGAGAATTTACACAGCCTGAATTTTGTGCTATATTGTTTTTACACAGTATAAATAATCCAATACATAAGGATAGGTAACAAGATACCTGAATTTTTTATTATATTTTGTGGGATATTAATTTATATAAAAATTCATACAAATAAAATTCTGTTAAAGGGTAGGATTACAGTCTATTCAAAGCAAAGGGGGATTTTAAATGCCTTTAACAATTTCTTCTCAGAATTACGACAGTGAAGTTATGAAATCAGATAAACCCGTTCTTATTGACTTCTGGGCTACATGGTGCGGCCCTTGTCGTATGATTGCTCCCGTGGTTGACGAGCTTGAAACTGAGTTGCATGACAAAATTAAAGTCGGTAAGGTAAATGTCGATGAAGAGCCTGGAATAGCCTCAAAATTTAATGTTATGAGTATTCCGACCCTCGTTGTCGTTAAAGATGGAAGCGTAGCCGCAACGGCGGTCGGCGCGCGCCCAAAAGAAGAAATTAAGCAAATGTTAGGCCTCTGATTATTAAACGCTTGTCCTTTATGAATAACTTCACTTAAAAAGAATCGGTTAGAAAACCGGTTCTTTTTAAATATATGCCATTCACTTTACAAAATTTATGGTGCGGTTTATAATTTAAAAAACAGCAACGAAAGGAATTTTAAATGGAAGGTTATAAAAAAGAATTTATAGAGT
This sequence comes from Ruminiclostridium sp., assembly GCA_036261235.1. Lineage (GTDB taxonomy): Bacteria > Bacillota > Clostridia > Oscillospirales > Ethanoligenentaceae > Ruminiclostridium_D. The sequence goes on from DATALE010000184.1 coordinate 2,234, forward strand.
TCATGGTAAGGTCGGGAGTGCTGACATTTGGAGATTTCGTCACAAAGAGTGGACGCAAAACCCCTTATTTTGTAAATACCGGTAATTATGTTACCGGGGAGCAGATGCAGAAGCTCGGCGGCTTTTATGCGCAGTGCATAAAAGCTAATATCAGCGGGAAAATAGATGCTCTTTTCGGCCCGGCTTATAAAGGAATTCCGCTGTCCGCCGCGGCGTCAATTGCTTTGTATGCGAATTATAACGATAACGTGAATTACTGTTTTAACCGCAAAGAGGCAAAGGATCACGGCGAGGGCGGTAAAATGGTAGGTTATAAACTAAAAGATGGCGACCGTGTTGTTATTATAGAGGACGTTATCACAGCCGGAACATCGGTGAGAGAGTGCCTGCCGCTTCTCAAAGCACAGGCTGATGTCAAAATCGAGGGCCTGATTGTCTCAGTTGACCGCATGGAAAAAGGAACAGGGGATAAAACAGCCATTCAGGAGCTTTCGGAACAATACGGCATAAAAACATACCCGATCGTAACGGTAAGGGAGATAATTGATGCTATTTATAATCAGCCGATTGACGGAAAAGTTTATATAGATGCCGACATGAAGCGCCGTATGGAAGAATATCTTGAAACATATTGTGTACACTGACAATTAAGTGTTTAGTTTTAAATGGCCGGACGTATGTTCCGTTTTACTTATTTGACGGAACAAAGGTTCGGCCATTAATTTTTCCTAAATCGGGGGGAACTGCAATGAATTTTTATGATCTTGCGGCCGGAAGAAGAAGCATAAGAAAGTTTGAAAACACGGAAATTCCGGACAGCGACATAGATTATTTTATTAAATGCGCCGTAACGGCACCGAGCGGATGCAACAGCCAATGCTGGCAATTTGTTGCGGTCAAAGATAGGGAAACAATAAGCGAAATTTCCGTGGCCGCCGAAGAAGCAGTAGATGATTTTTACACAAATTATGCTGACGACAATTATATCAGCGGGAAAAAGAAAGCTGTTACCTATTTTAAAAATGCTCCGCTTATAATAGCTGTGTTTATGTCAGAGCTTGTGTTTTATGATTCAAAGACAACTGACATTTATGCAAAGAAAGGGTACAGCCACGAGAAAATGATGCGTGACCTTGCGTTTCCCGATGTTTTATCAATCGGAGCTGCGGTCCAGAATCTGCTTCTTGCGGTTCACGAAAAAGGGTATGGTGCAGTATGGATGAACGACCCCGCAATTGCCGGGGTAAATATAAATAAACTGCTTGATATTCCTGACGAAAACAGGTTTATGAGCATTATTCCGATAGGTCTTTCGGCATATTCTCCCCGCAATAAGCAGATGAAAGATAAGGACGAGGTTTTTAAGCTGATAAAATAAGAAAATTAAAGTAAATACTCTTACAACTGCAAAAAAGCCGCCCTCAAAAGAGGACGGCTTTAAAAACATTATCAGATTACTGCTGTTTCTTGGCGTTTGATCTCATGCGGGCCGCATGATCCAGAATACGCTTGCGCAAACGCAGGCTTTTCGGAGTAACCTCAAGAAGTTCATCGTCAGACATGTATTCGAGTGATTCTTCAAGGCTCAGTTTGCGCGGCGGTACAAGGCGGAGCGCCTCATCGCTTGCGGAAGAACGCACGTTGGACGCATGCTTTTTCTTGCACACGTTAACGACGAGATCTTCGCCCTTTGGTGAAGAACCAACAACCATACCTGCATATACCTTTATACCGGCGTCTATAAATAATGTTCCGCGTTCCTGCGCGTTGAAAAGGCCATATGTGATAGACTCACCGTCTTCAAAAGCAACGAGCGAACCGTAGTTGCGGGAAGGTATTTCGCCCTTAAGCGGCTCATATCCGTGGAAAATTGAATTAAGAATGCCTTCGCCCTTGGTATCGGTCATAAATTCGCTTCTGTAACCGAAAAGGCCGCGCGAAGGGATAAGAAACTCAACGCGCATGCGGTTACCCTGTGGCTCCATATGCTGTAACTCAGCTTTGCGTATGCCCATCTTTTCCATGACCGAGCCCATGTAATCCTGAGGAACGTCAACTACGAGCTCTTCGATAGGCTCACACATAACGCCGTCTATCTCTTTGAAAAGCACGCGCGGGGTGCTGACCTGGAATTCATAACCCTCACGGCGCATTGTCTCTATTAATATCGAAAGGTGCATTTCACCGCGCCCGGAGACTTTAAATGAATATGAAGAATCAGTTTCCTGAACGTGCAGTGAAACACCCTTTAAAAGCTCTTTGAAAAGTCTCGCACGCAGATGACGTGAAGTAACAAACTTACCCTCGCGCCCAGCAAATGGACTGTCGTTAACCGAAAAAGTCATTTCTATTGTAGGGTCGGATATTTTAACGAATTTTAACGGTTCGACAGCATCAGGTGCACATATCGTATCACCGATAGTAACATTTTCAATACCGGAGAAAGTAACGATATCCCCGACAGTAGCTGTTTCGACCGGCTCACGCTTTAAACCTTCAAACTGATATATGTTCGTAATCTTGGACTTATAAGGCGTGTAGCTGTTATGATAGTTTGCGACAACAATATCCTGTCCCTGTTTCAGAGTTCCGCGTTCGATACGTCCGATGGCGATTCGGCCGACATACTCATTGTAGTCTATCGAAGAAATGAGCATTTGAAGCGGACCTGTCTCATCGCCTTCCGGCGCCGGCATATACTCTACGATTTTTTGGAAAAGGGGAGTTAAATCCGTACCCTCTTCGTCAACTTTAAGTGAAGCCGTTCCCTGTCTGCCTGAACAGTAGATAAACGGACTGTTGAGCTGTTCCTCATTAGCGTCAAGTTCAAGCAAAAGTTCGAGAACTTCGTCCTCAACTTCTTTGATCCTTGCGTCAGGCTTGTCTATTTTATTGACAACAATGATGACCTTATGCCCAAGAGCAAGAGCCTTTTGCAGAACAAAACGGGTTTGCGGCATTGGGCCTTCAGCCGCATCGACGAGTAAAAGAACGCCGTTCACCATTTTAAGAATACGTTCGACTTCGCCGCCGAAATCGGCGTGTCCCGGGGTGTCGACGATGTTTATTTTAACGCCGTTAAATGTTGCGGCGGTATTCTTCGCCAGAATTGTTATTCCACGCTCACGCTCAAGGTCATTTGAGTCCATGACGCGTTCCTGAACAACCTGATTTTCTCTGAAGACGCCACCCTGTTTTAGCATTTCATCGACCAGTGTTGTTTTGCCGTGGTCGACATGGGCAATTATTGCAATATTGCGGAGATCGCTGCGTACCAATTAAACCTGCTCCTCCCGAATTTTGACCGCATTTTCTGTTGCGGCTGTATTCAAATATATTCAACATAAAATACCATAACATTATTATTTTACGCTTTTAAAGTTACACTGTCAATGAAATTTAAATTCTTATATAATTGCACTAAGCAATACGATGTTTTGACTTAAAAGGTTGTTCAAAAAAACTATTATATATAAAGAATTTTTTTGTGGCGGCTTTAATGTTTCAATCAGCTGATAATTTTATTAGTGGGTATTTGTCATTATTTCCACTCGTTAGCAATATGCGCATGGCACTAATTCAATAAGAAACTGATTTCCTCATAATAACTTTCAGCCACGGCGTGAGTGGCAAAGTCCTAATAACTGTTGCTCTTTTTAAAACGTGTAAGAAAACAAATGCTTTTTAAACCTTATTTCATTATATTTATATGATTGAGTGAAAAAGTTCTTTTTCGCCCAACAAGAGCACCATAAAATAATCTCTTTGTCGCTCAAACCGCGACAGGCTGTTTTTTTCTGCTCGTCCAGAAAGAAACTAAAGAAGACGTAAGGGCGCTGCGCCCCCGTCCCCGCTTTTGGGGCACAAAAACGTATGCGAGCTCCTCCGTGTACCTTTGCAACAAGCGCGGCTTAAAAACACCGGAGTCCGTTCGGCGAAAAATAAGTATCACGCCTCACAACCGGTGCTTTTAAGGTTTGCCTGCGGCAAACTTGCCCGCTTGCTCTCGATTTAAAACAAAGCGCAGCGCGCCCGTTTTTGCGCATGACTTTGAACATTCGTTGTTATAATTAAATTAT
>DATALE010000197.1:0-1797 GCA_036261235.1 Ruminiclostridium sp.
AGGAACGTTCATTTCAGCGCGGCGGTTACGGATTGCCCTGACAGCGTCCATTACGCGTTCAATTTCCGCTTCCTGCTGTGGAAAATCAAGTTCCGGCCTATATTCCGGCCATTTCTGAATCATGATTGATTCGCCTTCATGAGGCAGCGTCTGCCAGATTTCCTCAGTTATATAAGGCATGAACGGATGCAGAAGTTTCAGGGTGTTGGACATAACATAGACGAGGACCTGACGTGAAGCCGCTGATTCTTCTCCGCCCGCCTGAATCCTTGTCTTTGCAAGTTCGATATACCAGTCGCAGAAAACATCCCAGATGAAATCATAAAGCTTTGATACGGCGATGCCGAGTTCAAATTTTTCAAGATTCTCTGTAACATCTTTGCAAAGCGTATTGAAGCGGCTCAAAATCCATTTGTCTTCAATATTTAGTTTCTCCGGCAGTCCATAGGCAACATTATTGCCTTCGCAGTTCATCAGGATAAAACGTGAAGCATTCCAGATTTTGTTGGCAAAGTTGCGGCTTGCTTCGACCTTTTCCTTCGAGAAACGCATATCGTTCCCGGGGCTGTTGCCCGTCGCAAGAGTAAATCTCAAAGCGTCCGCGCCGTACTCTTCAATAACTTTAAGCGGGTCAATGCCATTGCCGAGGGACTTTGACATCTTGCGTCCCTTTTCATCACGGACAAGTCCATGGAGCAAAACTGTCTTGAACGGAACTTTGCCCATATGCTCAATGCCGGAGAAAATCATTCGGGCAACCCAGAAGAAAATTATATCATAACCGGTGACAAGCGTGTCGGTCGGGTAAAAATAGTCGAGTTCCGGAGTTTTGTCCGGCCAGCCGAGTGTCGAGAAAGGCCAAAGTGCTGACGAGAACCATGTATCCAGTGTGTCTTCGTCCTGAGTAAGATTCATCCCGCCGCATTTGGGGCAGGTTTTCGGGGCTTCGCGTGAAACCACTGTTTCACCGCAGTCAGCACAATACCATGCGGGAATTCTGTGTCCCCACCAAAGTTGACGCGAGATGCACCAATCCTTGATATTCTCCATCCAATGGAAATATATTTTTTCGAACCGCTCGGGAATAAACTTGACTTCATCGCTTTTAACCGCTTCGATTGCCGGTTCAGCAAGCGGCTGCATTTTTACAAACCACTGTCTTGAAACGCGCGGCTCAACAATCGAGTGGCAGCGGTAGCAGGATCCTACATTATGTTTCAATGGTTCGGTTTTTACAAGGAAACCACCCTTTTCGAGCTCAGCGACTATTACACGGCGCGCCTCATAGCGGTCAAGTCCCTCAAAACGCCCGCCGTTTTCGTTGATTGTCGCATCCTCATTCATGACATTTATAATAGGAAGATTATGACGCAGCCCCACTTCAAAGTCGTTCGGGTCATGCGCCGGGGTAATTTTGACAACGCCTGTTCCGAAGTCACGTTCAACATATTCATCCGCGATTATCGGAATTTCTCTTCCGACAATCGGGAGAATTACATTTTTGCCAATTAGAGCCTTGTAGCGCTCGTCCTCCGGGTGAACCGCGACTGCGGTATCGCCGAGCAGGGTTTCCGGTCTCGTCGTCGCGAGCTGTATATATCCGCTCCCGTCGGCAAGTGGATAACGCAGATGCCAGAAGAAGCCGTCCTTTTCTTCATACTCGACTTCGGCGTCTGAAATCGAGGTTTTGCAGTGCGGCTGCGTCATAATCTTCCTATTATAAATGTCATGAATGAGGATGCGACAATCAACGAAAACGGCGGGCGTTTTGAGGGACTTGACCGCTATGAGGCGCGC
>DATALE010000204.1:0-6544 GCA_036261235.1 Ruminiclostridium sp.
GACGGCGAAGGCGCAACAAAACTTGTTGAAGTAACGGCCAGCGGCGCTGATAGTATCAAGGCCGCAAGGGCTGTTGCAAAAAGCGTAGCTTCTTCAACGCTTTTCAAAGCCGCGATGTTCGGGGCGGACGCTAACTGGGGACGTGTCCTCTGTGCAATTGGTTACAGCGACGCCGACGTAGACGTAACGAAAATTGACGTTTCTTTTGAGTCGGCGGGCGGAATTATTCCTGTGTGCAAAAGCGGCGCGGGAATTGACTTCTCTGAAGAAAAAGCAAGGCAGGTTCTCGTCCAGGATGAAGTCAAGGTACTGATAAATTTAAATTCCGGCAATTTAACAGCAACCGCGTGGGGCTGCGACTTAACATATGATTATGTAAAAATCAACGGCGATTACCGTACTTAAAGGAGAAACAAATGACCACAGTCGAAGCAGCAAAGTCCATGGGGCAACTTTCAAATCTGGATACCGCGAGGGTACTTGTTCACGCGCTTCCTTATATCCAGAAATATTATAATAAAACCATCGTCATCAAATACGGCGGCAACGCCATGGTAAACGAAAAACTCAAAGATGCAGTTATGACCGATCTCGTATTGCTTTCACTTGTTGGAATCCATGTCGTACTGGTTCACGGCGGAGGACCTGAAATCAGCGAAATGCTTAAAAAAGTCGGAAAAGAAAGCCGTTTTGTCAACGGACTTCGTTATACCGATAAAGAAACGATTGACATTGTTCAAATGGTTCTTGCCGGAAAAGTAAACAAAGACCTCGTTCATCATTTGCAGCAAAACGGCGGCCAGTCAATCGGTATGTGCGGCCTTGACGGCGATATGATAAAAGCGAAGAAGCTCTGTGAAACCGGAGCTGACCTAGGTCTTGTCGGCGACATAACCTCTGTTGACAGAAAACCTATCGATGACGCGATCGGCAACGGTTATATCCCTGTTATCGCGACGCTTGCCTGCGGCGAAAACGGTGAAGTTTACAACATTAATGCGGATACGGCGGCAGCGAGAATTGCGGCAGCTGTCGGGGCGGAAAAGCTCATGCTCCTGACAGATATCCGGGGGCTTCTGCGGGACAAAAACGATGAGGATACACTTATTCCTGTAGTAAACGTGAGCGACGTTCCGAATCTTATCCGGCAGGGCATTATCTCAGGCGGCATGATTCCGAAAGTGGATTGCTGTGTCGAAGCAGTGAGACGAGGAGTCGGCAGCGCAAGCATAATCGACGGCAGAGCCCCGCACTCGATTCTTGTAGAAATGTTCTCCGATGAAGGAATCGGCACTATGTTTCAGTAATTAATAAATAAACGGGGGTTTGGAAATGGATTTCAGTTCGGTAAAGGATAAAGTAGATAAATATGTAATTAATTCTTACTCTCGCTTTGACGTTTCGCTGGAATCGGGCAAAGGCGCAAAGGCATACGGGGCCGGTAAGAGTTATATTGATTTCGGCAGCGGCATAGGAGTTAACGCGCTCGGCTATTGTGACGACGGCTGGGTCAAAGCGGTTTCAGAACAGGCAGCAAAACTATCCCACTGCTCAAACCTTTATTACGCTCCCATTCAAGGGCAGCTCGCAGAACTCTTGTGCACAGTTTCGGGATTCAAAAGTGTATTCTTCTGCAACTCCGGCGCGGAGGCAAATGAGGGCGCAATAAAACTTGCCCGTAAATACAGCTTTGACAAGTATGGCAAAGGCAGGTCGACGGTTGTAACGCTCGTCAACTCTTTTCACGGACGGACGGTAACGACACTTTCAGCGACGGGGCAGGATGTGTTCCATAATTATTTCTTCCCGTTCACCGAGGGCTTTAAATTTGCAGAAGCCAATAATTTCGAAAGTGTAAAAGAGGCCTGCACAAAAGATGTCTGCGCCGTTTTGATTGAACCGATTCAGGGAGAAGGCGGAGTTTTGCCGCTTGAAACTGTCTTTGTGAAAAAAATCGCGGATTTATGCAAGCAAAACGATATTCTGCTCATGTTCGACGAGGTACAGACCGGTATCGGCAGAACAGGAAAATTTTTCGCGCATGAGCATTTCGGCGTAGAAGCCGATGTTGTTTCATGTGCAAAGGCACTTGCCGGCGGACTTCCGATGGGCGCTGTTCTGTGCCGCGGTGGGCTTGAAAAAGTGCTTGCGGCGGGAACTCATGCTACAACATTCGGCGGCAACCCAATTGCCTGTGCCGGAGCTGTGGAAGTTGTAAAACGTGTCAGCAGCGATAAATTTTTATCCGAGGTAAACGAAAAAGGCGGTTATATCCGCGAACGCTTGTCAAAGATCGAAGGTATCGGGGAAATCCGCGGAAAAGGGCTTATGATTGGCTTTGATATTGACGGCCTTTCCTCAAAGGATATTGCCGTAAAAGCTGCTGAGAATGGTCTTCTTATACTGACGGCAAAAAAAGCTCTTCGCATGCTGCCGCCGCTCACCATTACAAAAGAGGAAATCGACAGCGGCCTTGATATACTCGAAGAAACAATTAAATCAATGAAGCAATAAGGAGGAAAATTAATGAAACATCTGCTTAAACTGCTTGATTTGTCAAGCGAGGAGATAATTGAAATTCTCAATCTTGGTGACCAGCTTAAATATGAAAAGAAACATAACATTCCCCACCCTCGTCTTGCCGGTAAATCGCTCGGCATGATTTTTGAAAAGTCATCAACACGTACGCGCGTATCCTTCGAAGTCGGTATGTATGAATTGGGCGGACATCCGCTGTTCTTGAGCTCGCGCGACCTGCAGATCGGGCGCGGCGAACCTGTCGAAGACACCGCCCGCGTTCTGTCACGTTACCTTGACGGCATAGAAATCCGTACATTCGCTCAGGAAGAGGTCGAAAACCTCGCAAAATACGCTGATATTCCGATTATCAACGGACTGACCGACTTTGCTCATCCGTGTCAGGTCCTCGCCGATCTTATGACCGTTCGTGAGTTTAAGGGACGCCTTCAGGGACTTAAAATGTGCTTTATCGGCGACGGCAACAACATGATGAATTCACTTATTGTCGGCGGTATCAAAACCGGTATGACGGTTTCTGTCGCGTGTCCCGAAGGTTATGAGCCTGCGAAAGAGGTTCTTGACTTTGCAAATAACGCAAACAAGGAAAACCTTGTATTTACCCTCTATCACGATCCGATGGAAGCGGCAAAAGATGCCGATGTAATCTTCACCGACGTATGGGCTTCAATGGGTCAGGAAGAAGAAGCGGCGAAACGCCGCCGCGATTTCAAGGGTTTCCAGGTCAACGCCGAACTCCTTAAAATAGCAAAGAGCGACGCAATGGTTCAGCACTGCCTTCCTGCTCACAGAGGCGAGGAAATTACCGCCGATGTGCTTGAAGCGCACGCAAATGAGATATTTGAAGAAGCAGAAAACAGGCTTCACGCACAGAAAGCCGTTATGGTCAAACTGATAGCCGACTGATTCAACAGAATCTGACTCAGGGCAATTCCGCATTCTTATTTACGAGCTGCGGATTGCCTTTTTTTTACTTTTCAAGTATCGGTTTTATTACAGTATCTTCCTCACCCGTTATTGCCAATCGTTATATTTGGTTGACGAGTTTTGCTCATCGTGGTAAAATGAATATAATTGTCCTGAACCGGGTTCTATAACAAAATAAATGGTTTTCGGACTTTTACCCAAAAATACATAACGGGAGTGCGTTTATGTTCGTCTATCAGACCATAATAATGGCCGCTGTTGTAATTTTAATTTATATACTCGCGTACTTTCTCAAAAAAAGGAACAGAAAAATCCTCGTATTCAGTATCCTTGCAATTATAACGGCCGGTGGAATCGGGCTTTACACCATACAATACTATTTCGGCAACCACTTTTATTCACAGGAAATAAGCACCTCGCTTCTGGAAGACTTCAAGGTGACCCCAAAACAGGCTGATAACCTTAATAAAATTTTCGACGGATATGAAAACATCAGTGCCAATGCAAATGCGCAGGACGCATACAGAAAATCCTATAAAATCAATGCAAACGGCGCGGCATCTGTAATCGACGCGAGTGTTTATACTTTTTCCAATGCCGAGGACGCCGACAAATATTTTGAAGCCAACCAGAAATTCTTTGATAACAAAAATTATATACCGCTTGATACACTGAAATCAAAACGGAAAGGCAGCGGCGTAAAGTATCTTGTGTCTCTTATAAAATCGCAGTATAAGGATTATGCCGATCTGTTTTACATGCCGTCTAAAATCACTTATTCGTCCGATGTAACGATTGAATACAATAACGTTATTATTGTCATTAACGAGACATCGAACGAGCCGGTATCAAACAAATCCGCTGTGATCGAAGATATTAATAAAAAACTTGCTAAGGTATCATACTAATTCCAAATAAACTTAAGGCAAGACTTTTAATTTGGAATAAGCATCATAAATAAGCCACAGATTCAAATGGCTGGCACTTTCTTTTGTGCCGGCTCATTTTTTCTTACAATGATTCTATGATGTAAAAGGGTTAAATATTTGACAACCAGTGCATCATGTTTTAAAATATATTAGAATATGATAGGTGTCAAATTAGATATTTAATTATTTGAGAGGGGCTGCGTAATGGGTTATACACTTGCACAAAAAATTATAAAGTCGCACCTTGTATCGGGCGACATGACCCCGGGTACTGAAACAGGCCTTAAGATTGATCAGACGCTGACTCAGGATGCTACGGGTACAATGGCTTATCTTGAGTTTGAGGCGATGGGCATAAAGCGTGTTAAAACCGAAAGATCGGTTGCTTATATCGACCACAATACTCTTCAAACCGGATTTGAAAACGCTGACGACCATAGATATATTCAGACAGTGGCAAAAAAGCACGGCATATATTTTTCACGTCCGGGCAACGGAATCTGCCACCAGCTTCAGCTTGAACGCTTCGGCAGGCCGGGCGCAACACTTATAGGTTCCGACTCTCACACACCGACTGCCGGCGGAATCGGTATGCTCGCTTTCGGCGCAGGCGGCCTTGACGTTGCCGTGGCAATGGGCGGCGGCACATACTACATACCTATGCCCCGCATGGTCAAAGTTATGCTCACCGGACGTCTTCGCCCGTGGGTCTCGGCAAAGGATATAATACTTGAGGTTTTGCGCCGTCTTACCGTCAAGGGCGGAGTCGGCAAAATCATAGAATACGGCGGCGAGGGTATCCTCAGCCTGTCGGTTCCTCAGCGTGCAACTATTACAAACATGGGTGCGGAACTTGGTGCGACAACTTCAATCTTCCCTTCCGACGACGTTACTCTTGAATTCCTAAAAGCCCAGGGGCGTGAATCAGACTGGGTTGAACTTCTTCCGGACGGCGACGCGAAATATGACGAAACTGTGCGAATCGACCTTTCTGCTCTCGAACCTCAGGCCGCACAGCCACACAGCCCGGACAACGTTGACACAGTTAAGAATATAGGCGCAATCAAGGTTAATCAGGTTTGTATCGGTTCATGCACAAACTCCTCGCTATATGATATGATGCGAGTTGCCTCAATCCTGCGCGGCAACAAAGTCCACCCGGATGTTTCACTTTCTATCGCCCCGGGCTCAAAGCAGGTTTTTACAATGATTGCTCAAAACGGCGCGCTCGCCGATATGATCGCTGCCGGCGCGCGTATATTGGAATGTGCCTGCGGCCCCTGCATTGGTATGGGCCAGTCCCCATGCTCCGGCGGCGTTTCACTGCGCACATTCAACCGCAACTTTGAGGGGCGCAGCGGTACGGCGGACGCAAAGGTTTATCTCGTCAGCCCGGAAACAGCTGCGGCTTCCGCTCTCACAGGAGTTCTCACAGACCCGCGCACACTCGGCAGCGAGCCTGATATCCGACTTCCGGAATCTTTCCTCATCAACGATAATATGTTTGAATCACCTGCGGAAGAATCAAAAGCCGACAGCATTGAAGTCGTCCGCGGCCCGAATATCAAGCCTTTCCCGCAGACCACTCCGCTTGACGACCGTATTGCTGTCTCCTGCCTGCTGAAAGTCGGCGACAACATCACGACAGACCATATTATGCCTGCCGGTGCAAAGCTTCTCCCCTATCGTTCAAATATTCCGAAGCTCTCTGAATCGTGCTTCACCCGCTGTGACGAGTCTTTCCCTGCCCGCGCCAAAGAGGCCGGAAAAGGTATAATCGTCGGCGGTTCAAACTACGGACAGGGCTCTTCCCGTGAACATGCCGCTCTTGTGCCGCTTTACCTCGGCATCAAGGCTGTTATCGCAAAATCATTTGCCAGAATTCACATGGCGAACCTTGTGAACGCCGGAATCCTTCCTTTGATCTTCCGCAATCCTGCCGATTACGACAAGATTGCCCAGGGCGACGAGCTTGAACTGACATCGGTTCGTGAAACTTTGACTTCAGGTCAGGATTTCACAGTAACCGACAAGAATAACGGCGCGAAAATCCCCGTATACTGCGAGATTTCCGAACGCCAGAAGAATATGCTTCTTGCAGGCGGACTGCTAAACTTCACTCGTGAACAGAACCGCTGATTTAACATTAT
>DATALE010000205.1:0-6522 GCA_036261235.1 Ruminiclostridium sp.
TAAAGCTTGCTTAAAAACAGCGTTTTACTCTCGAAATCAGGTTGAATGGCAGTATAACCGGCAAGCTTAGAATTATAAATAACCATAAAGTAAACAAATCCGCTGTCATTTATGTCATTCATAATTCTGTCCGGGGAAGAGAATTTTTGGAGCATATACTCTATCTGAGCTTTTCCCAAAATAGGCGTGTAGTATTCCGTCCAGATTTTATTTGCAAGTTTCGAAACGATTTCAGCTTCATCACGGCTGGTTACTTTTTCAAGGCAGATATCATTCATCTTCAATTACCTTGCTTTCAAAGCCCGGTTTATCATAATCATCAAGAAAACTGTGCTTTTCACCGTTAAGACGATAGCCGATAACAGTTTCAAGATTTACGTTGTGAACACTCCTGAAAATGTTCATTTCAATATTTTCATTTGTTTGGCGGAATTTTTTAATCAGCGCTTTCATTTCCTGCCTTTTAGAGCCGCCGCCGCTGTCACCGAGAACACAGCTTTCGGTAAGACGGCAGGCGCATTGAATAAACTCAAGCTCGTTATATTTTTTCCAGTTGATTATTGAGGCTTCCCGCACCATATACATCGGTCTTATCAGTTCCATCCCTTTAAAATTTGTGCTGTGAAGTTTCGGCATCATTGTTTTAATTTCAGCGCCGTACAGCATACTCATAAGTATTGTTTCGATTACATCGTCAAAGTGGTGTCCAAGTGCTATTTTGTTGCATCCAAGCTCCTGCGCATTTTTGTACAAGTATCCGCGCCTCATTCTCGCACAAAGGTAACATGGTGAGTCGGCGACCTCCGCCACAATATCATATATTTGCGTATCAAACATTTTAATCGGAATACCAAGAAATTCGGCATTGTCAATAATACGCTGCCGGTTTATTTCATTGTAACCCGGATTCATGACAAGATACTTAGCTTCAAAAGGAACGTCACTGTGCCGCTGCAGCATCTGAATAAGTTTTGCCATAAGCATCGAGTCTTTGCCGCCCGAAATGCAGACGGCAATTTTATCGCCGGATTTTATGAGCTCGTATTCCTTGATTCCCTCAATAAATCTAAGCCAGATTTCTTTACGAAATTTTTTTATTATACTCTGTTCAACTTTTTCGATATTATTCATTTGTTTACCCCTATTTAGCCAACTTTTTGTATATCGATTCAAAGCAGTTTAAAAACGTCTCGATATCATTTTTTGAAGTCAGATGTGATATGCTGATTCTAAGAGTAGAAAGAGCCACTTTCCTGTCTTTTGTTAAGGCGTATACAGGGCGGGAAACTGTTCCAGGCGCGCAGCATGCTGACTTTGTCGATAAATATATTTCATTTTCTGAAAGTTTCGCTTGAAAGGCCTCGGCCTTTACACCTGCTGCGCTTATATTTAAAATAAACGGAACAGATTCCTTGGTGCTGTTAATTCTTATTTTGGGAAAGGCAGATAACTTTTCACGCAGCAGCTTGTTCAGTTCCACTGCATGCTCATAACGGTCGTCCATTTTGTTAAAAGCAATTTCAAGCGCTTTTGCTGAGGAAACAATAAGGGGCAGGGCAGGGGTCCCGCTGCGGAAAGCGGTTGTGCTTATGCCGCCGTTTATAAGTGGCTCAAGCAAAATTCCGTCTTTTTTTATCAGAACGCCGAAACCATTTGGACCAAAGAATTTGTGCGGTGCAAACGTCATCAAATCAACGCCATTAAGTGGAACGGCTATTTTCCCAACTGCCTGTGTTGCGTCAACATGAAAGTAGCAGTGCGGTCGTTCAGCAATTATCTTTGCTATTTCGCCGATGTGCTGCTTTATTCCTATCTCGCTGTCAACCATGCAAATTGAAACCAGAATCGTATCGTCTCTGAGAAGTTCCTTTAAATTTTCAATATCAACAAGTCCGTTCTCATCAATTTCGACGTAATCTATTTCAAATCCCTGACTTTGAAGGTAAGCAGCCGCCCCGTTTACCGACGAATGTTCAAGATAGGTTGTTATTATATGGCGCCCATACTTTTTATATTGGCCCGCGATGCCTTTCAAGGCGAGATTGTTGGATTCCGTTGCACCCGAAGTATAAATAATTTCACTTTCATTAATACCGAGAAGCCTTGCAAATGTCGCGGTAGCCTCATCGAGTTTCTCTTTTGCAAGTGCACCCAAAGCATGCGGTGAATTGGGGTTTGCAATATAATTTTTCGAAATTTCAAAATATGTTTCAAGGACGTTTTCATCGATCGGAGTATTAGCGGCGTAATCGAGATAAATCATTATATCAGTTTCCTTTTCGCTTATAATAGAATTATATAAAACACAGACAAAGCACTGCTGCGATTATCATCAGAGCGCCGAAGCTCATGGCAGAAAACGTCTTGAGATATTTTTGTGCCTTATACTGCTTTATATAAAGATTATACGATATAAGGCTTGCTAAAGACGCGACAAGAGTTCCGAGACCTCCGACAGAGACGCCGTAAAGGAGTTGTTTATAATTATTCGTAAAGCCCGAAATCAGAACAGATGCGGGCACGTTGCTTATTACTTGAGAAATTCCGGCCGTCGCTAAGAAAACAGCGTGCTTTGAACCAAGAATCGTTGAAAAAAGCGATTTTATCTGTGGTATCCCGGTGATACTATCGGTGAAGAGAAAGAACAATACAAAAGTAGCAAGCAGAAAATAATCGGCTTTTAAAATCAGTTTTGGAGCAAGAATCAAGAAAACAGCCAGAGTTATAATAAATGCAATTCGATAATCGACAATGTGCAGAACTGAAAGAATGTTTATAGCAAAGGCGGCAGAAGAGACAATTAAAAGCCGTTTATCGTAAACTGCAAAAGTCTGTTGACTTACTTTATATTCCCCGCCTTTATTAAAGAAAAAATTAGCGGAGCATAAAACGATTAGTCCGATAATGCAGAATGGGAGCATTATAAAAATAAATTCTCCCGGTGTTATTTTGAAATATGAATAAATATAAAGGTTTTGCGGGTTTCCGAACGGAGTTAATGCGGAAAAAATATTGGCGGACAACGTTTCAAGGATAATAAGCATATATGGGTCTTTTCCGCTGACCTTCGACATTGCAAGCGTCAAGGGCACAACAGTGAGGAGTGCAACGTCATTTGTGACAAACATTGACAATAAGCCCGTTGCCGCAATCATAGCAAAACCAAGTCTGCGCGGCGTTGTGAATTTCCCCAGTGCAGCCCCGGCAAGTGAAGTCAAAAGATTGCATCGCTCAAAAGCAAGGCAGACAATCATGAGTGAGAATAATGTCGAAATTACGTTCCAATGAACCGCACCGAAATGCGGAATTGAAAAGAATGAGAGAACTACGGTCAGAAAAAGAGTTACAAAAAAGAAAGGCTCTTTTGAAACAAGAATAAAAACATTATCCTTTATAGTTTTAAGTTTTATCGTAATATTAATCAGTCCCGAACATATTTGTCTTCCGAATTCATTAAGAAGGCTGTACGCTTAGATACGCGCATATGTATTTTTGAGAATTTGAGTCATAAGAATCAGGCAATCAGCCGATAATAATTTTTTCGGCAAATCAAATCCAGTTTATCATTTTAATCTTATTATGCAAAAAAAGCAAGTTTTGCAAACCCTTAAATTGCCGTTTATAAAAAACGCTTCACAATTAAAAATAATTAAGACAGACTACTTTTAAGGAGATGGAATTATGAAGGCAAAACCTGATGACAGAAGAGATAATGTTGAAAGAATTCAGCAGAATATAAATTGTACGATAAGAAACATGGAACTTGCGGACGAAATGATTGAAAAAACAGACGACCGCAAAATGAAAGATACTCTCGAGGAAAAGAATGACAGACGCCGTGCATCACTTGACAGCATGCGCGGTGAAATCCGTGATGAGGCAAAAGCACGCGAGAGAGGCTACAGATAATCGAAGCCGGCGAAGAAAAATCGCCGGCTAAAATTTTAATTAATCAAAAATAATTGGGAAGAATTATTTTTATAAGGATGTGATTGAAATGTTCTGTATATTGCCTTCAACAGCAAAACGAGTAAAAGAAAATACAAGTAAAAAAGATAATGAAAAAATTAAACGGGAGACGCTTAATAACATCAGCGAATATATAGCAGGCGGCAAAAATATTGATGAAAGACTAAAACAACTGGACAGTGAGTGGGATGTCGAAAGATTCTTGGAAGCAAATGCTGCGATAATTGTTTTTATCTGCACTTTGCTCGGAATAAAACGCAACAAGCTCTGGCTTGCTATTTCTTTAACAGTAAGCATATTTTTACTTGAACATGCACTGCAGGGTTGGTGTCCGCCGCTTCCGCTGCTGCGCAAAATCGGCGTCAGAACAGAGGAAGAGATATTTAACGAGAAAACCGCACTAAAAATCCACCGCGGAGATTTTTCTGCTGAATCTTCAAACCCTGAAATATTGCTGTCTTTATCCGAAAAATAATACTGCGGAATCGGAGAAAGAAGACCGACAAGGTTTATAAATAAAGTCAATATAAGTACAGCGGCAGTCGTGAAGCGACTGCCGCTGCCAAAGATTAAAATTGTTAATGCTGAGCCTGGAAGCAGGAGATAACTGTTGTGTCAGATGTTCCGCCTGTAATTGTAAAGCGTGCATATTTTAAGAAGTTAGTAACAGTTATCATTTTTGAGGAATTAAAGGGAACTGTAATAGTATCTCCGGTATCAGAAATCCAGTTTGTTCCATCAGGACTTATTTCGACAACAAGTGTTACATTCTGAGCAGCAGAGGTTGTCCCTGTGTTCTTAATGAACCAGTTATAAGATGATTGTTGTGATATATCCTGTTGGCTTGCCAAAACGGATGAGCTTGCCGTTATTGTTTTTTCTTTCAGAACAGTTTGATCACCGAAAGCATCAACATTCGTAAAAACGAGTTGGTTTTCAACCTTACCGATAAGGTTGCTTCCGGCTGATAACCCAACGTTAAGGGTGGAATTTCCGTTTATGACTTTAACATCGTTTGTAACCGTACCAAGAGTTGAAACAGAAGCAACACTATTGATATCGGTGGAGGACGGAACGCTTACGCTGAGCGTTGAATTTCCGTTTACGACCTTAACATCATTTGTTACAGTACCGAGTGTTGAAACGGAAGCAACACTGTTGATATCGGTCGAAGATGGGACGCTTACGTTCAGCGGAGTTGACCCGCTTATAACTTTAACATCGTCTGTAACCGTACCAAGAGTTGAAACGGAAGCAACGGAATTGATATCGGTGGAGGACGGAACGCTTACGTTCAGCGGGGTTAACCCGCTTATAACTTTAACATCGTTAGTTACAGTACCGAGAGTTGTAACTGAGTTAACGTTGTCAATATCTGTGCCCGCCGCCAAAGCTACTTCTGAACCGGAGGCAAAATTGACTGTGCCGGATATGGGAAGATTACCTGTGCCGTCTACTTTTAAGGCTACTAATTTTTCGGTACTGGTATCCTCAACAAAAATCTGGCTTTTTAGTTGACTGGGAGATTCCTGAAATACTGGCATTCCTGGCATAAAATCACCCCTGAAAAATTATTAGGGCTTGTACCCTATAACATGATATGCCATCCGGTGAAAAAAGTTAATTTATTGCCTGAAACCAGATTTCAATATAATTTTGCTCCGTACTGTCAACATTATTAAATCCAACCCGTACATAACGGCTTTGTCGCAGAGGCACAAGATAGATTGTTTCATCCGGCTTAATAATCAGCGTTTCGGAATCTATTACTGAGAGAGTCTTGTCCGGGCTGATAAAAAGATTTAATTCAATATCAGACGCAGACAGATTTTTAATGAAATAGTAATATTGGCTATACGCCGAGCAATCAATCCATTCGGAATACTTCATTATTTCACTTGAATAAAAATATCTGATGATATCTGTTGAACCGGTTGCTGTGCTGTTTAGTTGCATAAAATCACTCCTTATTTTTAAAAGTCTAATTTATAATAGTCAAAATTCGAATAGAGTGTTACAAATAAGTGATTTTTGTGGATAAACAACAGCCTGAAAGTATCAGACAAAAAGCTAAGCGCCGCCTTAAAATTAAGGCGACGCTTAGTGCTTAAAAAGCAAAATTATACTGCGCGCTGAACCTTGTTTGAGCGAAGGCACCGCGTGCACACATGAATATGACGGGGAGAACCGTCAACAATAGCCTTTACACGTTTTACGTTGGGCTTCCATGTTCTGTTTGAACGCCTATGCGAATGGGATACCTTAATACCAAAGGTTAAGTCCTTCCCACAGATATCACATTTTGCCATCTATCTGCACCTCCTCATAGAATATCACTTTGCTGTCAGACCACCAAATAGGCAGATACTGACACAAAACTGAATAATTGCAAAAGCATAACATGACTATTTTATCAGACAACCGAAATAAAAGCAAGACATTTTTTTCATTTTCTTTTATACGGTAAATATCTATATTAAATTAAGGGAAAAGGAAATATCATAAAAGTGCTTATAAACATAAGTGTCTGTTATTATGCATAAATTTATTAAA
>DATALE010000210.1:0-7342 GCA_036261235.1 Ruminiclostridium sp.
CGTATTGCTGAAGTGTCAAGGCTGGGATTTAAACGTGTGATACTGCCATATCAGAATCTAAGGACACTGCGGGGAAAAGACTACGGAATTGAAATTGTAGGTGCAAAGAGTATAAGACAGGCATATGACGCAATAACGAAATATTAATAAATAACGGCCGGGCAGATCTGCATAAAAATGCTTCTGCCCGGCCGTTATTTATTAATATTCTACATTACTTATTGAAATGTTTAACAAGACCATCATAGGCTGCTTCAAAGTCGGATTTTGGGACAAGTACAGAGATGTCAACTTCAGAAGTGGTAATAAGGTGTACTTCAACTCTCAAATCTGATAAAATTTCAAATGTTTCTGCCGCTACACCCGGTAAGTCTCGCATACCCTCGCCGTAAACCGAAATCTTGCAGTTTCCGGAACTTATGTCTGATTTTAATTCAGGATAATCGTTTCTAAGTATGGCGAGCAGTTCAAGAATCTTGCCAAGATCATCGCCAGATACGGTAAATGACAGGCTTATTCTGCCGCCAAGGGGCGCTGTTTGCGAAATCATATCTACATTTACGCCGCGCTGTGCGATCATTTTAAATACACCGGCCATAAATTTAATATCTGATGATGAATTTCTAAGAGTTATTAAAGCCGTGTCCTCTAACGTTGTAATGTTAGTGACAGTATTCATTTTCTAACCCCCTATTGAAGCGACGAGATCGCCCATATTATACAAACCTGTTGTACTTTTAGTTAAGAAAACGGCGGCATTAACCGCACCAACTGCAAAAATCTGTTTTGACATCGCTGTATGCTTTATTTCTATTAATTCATCTTTTCCGGCAAAAATTATATCATGCTCACCGACAATAGTTCCGCCGCGTATAGAATGAATACCAATCTCATTTTTGGTGCGTTTTTTTCGATCTGAGTGTCTGTCAAAAACATATTCAGGTTTTTGTGAAAGTACTGAGGAGATACTGTCAGCGATCATAAGTGCTGTTCCGCTCGGCGCGTCAACTTTTTGATTGTGGTGTTTTTCAACGATTTCAATATCAAAATCCGGTGAAAGCAGGGCCGTTGCCTTTTTTGCAAGGCTCAATATAAGATTTACTCCAAGTGACATATTGGCAGAAAAGAATATCGGAACTTCATTTGACGCCTCTTTTATCATTTCAATTTGTGCATCATTCATACCGGTCGTAGCAATAACCGCCGGGATCTTCTTTTCCTTTGCAAAAGACAGCAGCTTTGGAAGAAAAGAGGGGTGAGAAAAATCTATGATTACATCGGCGTTTCCGTCAAACTGATCAGGTTCAGACATAACAGGGAAGGTTTCTTTAATACCGCTGTCAATATCAAAACCTGCAACTATCTTACAGTCCTCACGCTCAGATATAATACCTGATACAACGTGGCCCATTTTCCCATGGCATCCGCTTAAAATTATTCTTATCATTTAATGGCACATCCTAACAATAAAAAAGGTCGTATTTATTAAAATCCATACTATTATAATAGACTCAATGGATAAGATTGTGCTTTTTCAGTTCCGATTTCAGAAATGCAAGATTCTTTTCCTGCATAGAAACAAGAGGCAAACGGCATTCGCCTACACCAAAGCCCATGAGATTTAGAGCTTCTTTAACCGGAATAGGACTTGTTTCACAGAACAGCGCATCGATAAGTCCCATACAGTCAAGCTGTACCTTTCGAGAAGCATCGATATCGCCTTTAAAGAATTCCGCACATAAATCATGAGTTTCTTTTGGCATAACGTTTGAAAGAACAGAAATGACTCCCTTTCCGCCAAGTGAAAGAATGGGAACTGTTAATTCATCGCTGCCTGAATAAATATCAAGGCTATCACCGCAGAGTGAAACTGTTTTTGCGAGCGAAGCAATATTTCCGTTAGCTTCTTTTGCAGCTACGATATTCGGGTGCTTTGAGAGTTCTAAGTAGGTTTCAGGCTTTATGTCACAGCCGGTTCTGCTCGGAACATTGTAAACAATCATAGGGGTATCAACGCGGTCTGCAATATAATTAAAATGACGGATGAGCCCTGCCTGTGTTGTTTTATTGTAATAAGGAGTAACGAGCAAAAGTGCGTCCGCCCCGGATTTTTGGGCTTCAAGCGAAAGCTTAACCGCATATCTGGTATCATTGCTTCCTGTTCCGGCGATAACCGGAACACGTCCCGCAACCTTTTTTACAGTATAGTCTATTGCTTTTGTGTGTTCTTCATGCGTCAATGTTGCAGATTCTCCGGTGGTTCCGCAAATCACTATTGCGTCTGTTCCGTTGTTAATCTGAAAATCTATAAATTCACCAAGTTTTTCATAATTAACAGTAAAATCATCGTTCATTGGCGTAACGATGGCAACGGCAGCGCCTGTAAAAATTGTCTTTTTCATTGGAATATTGCCTCCAAATAAATAAAAAATATAAAGATGGCTTCTGTTTAGAAATTAAGGCGTTTAATTAAAGTCAGTCAATATACCCTTCTGCACAAAGCAGTTCTGCCATTAGAATTCCGCCGCCTGCCGCACCGCGTATTGTGTTGTGTGAGAGGCAGACAAATTTAACGTCATACTGCGTATCATCACGAAGGCGACCCAATGAAACTGCCATACCGCCTTCAAGATTGCGGTCAAGCTTTGTCTGCGGCCTGTCGTTCTCAGTGAAATAGTGCAGGAACTGTTTCGGAGCGCTTGGAAGGTTTAATTCCTGTGCTCTGCCTTTGAAACTGACCCATTTATCAATGATTTCATCAAGGCCGGGCTTTTTCTCAAAACTTGCGAATACGGCTGCGAGATGTCCGTCGGCAACGGGGACACGAATGCACTGTGTTGTTATCGACGGTGTTGTAACCGGAATTATGGCGTTTTCTTTAATACTGCCCCAGATTTTTAATGGTTCCTTTTCAGACTTTTCTTCTTCGCCGCCGATGTACGGTATTACATTATCTATTATGTCAGGAAAAGTCTCAAAGGTTTTGCCGGCACCTGAAATTGCCTGATACGTACAGGCAAGGGCCTTTGTAATTCCGAAGTCCATAAGTGCGTTAAGAGCCGGTACATAACTTTGAAGTGAACAATTGCTCTTCACAGCTATGAAACCACGTTTTGTACCAAGGCGTTTTCGCTGGAACGGAATGATCTGAGCATGAGCAGCGTTGATTTCCGGTATTATCATAGGTACGTCAGGAGTAAAACGGTTTGCACTGTTATTTGAAATAATCGGGCATTCAGCTTTTGCATAGGCTTCTTCGAGCGCTTTTATCTCATCTTTTTTCATGTTGACTGCGCAGAAAACAAAGTCAACGTTTGATGCAATTTTTTTAAGATCGGCAGTAGCGTCCATGACTACCTTGTTTTTTAATTTTTCAGGAATAGGTACAGACATTGCCCACTTGTTTCCGACAGCCTGTTCGTATGTTTTTCCGGCAGATCTTGCACTTGCCGCGAGAATTTCAATATCGAACCAAGGATGGTTTTCCAGAAGTGTAGCAAAACGCTGGCCTACCATACCTGTTGCCCCAATTATACCGACTTTGTATTTTTTCATTTTTATTCCTCCAAAATATAATTAGTTTTGCAAATGTTTTTAGCAAAAACCTGCTTGTAGAACGTTAAATTTGCCTGTTTATACTTAATACAATAAAAAAACCGGTTGAAAACCGGCCTTTCATGCAATATAATAGAAACGCTGACGCTTTGTGCGGAAAATGCGTTATGCACAAACAGCGATAGCTCTTCATCAATTGCATGATGACAGTCGGTTGGCTGTTAGCCAAGCAACCAGGTGATCTGCTGCCGACAGACCCCTTCGGCGTCTTCACCTTTCGCTCTGTGTCATAAGCTCCGGCAGCTTCGGCAGAGTTAATTATTAAAAACGCGCCTCTATCACATTATATGTCAAAATAAAAAAGCAGTCATGCGTTATTTTCAGCATAAAAACAAGTTGAATTCAGAAAATAACACTTTTACTTTGAAATATAAATATTTTAGATTTATATTATCATTTTAGTGCCCTTATGTCAAACATTTTGATTTAAAATTATTATCTGATTCAAAAATATCAACTATGCCTAATCGCATGCTTGTTAAATTAAAATTTTAAGTAATTTGTAATGGGGCAGGGGCTTCAAAACATGGAGGATATTATGAAAAAATCAGATTTTTATTACGATTTGCCTGAAGAACTTATAGCTCAGGAGCCATTGCTGCGCCGGGACACATCACGTCTCATGACACTTGACCGAAAAACCGGTAAAACCGGACACTTTCACTTTTATGACATAGAGGGCATGCTTAATCCGGGAGACTGTCTTATACTGAACGATTCGCGCGTGCTTCCTGCACGTATATACGGCGAAAAGGAAAAGACAGGCGGACATATCGAATTTTTGCTATTAACCCAAAAGAGTATAGATACATGGGAGGTACTTCTTAAACCTGGCAGAATTGCTAAACCCGGGGCAAAATTTGTTTTCGGCGGCGGACTTTTAAAAGCAGAAGTTATTGAAATAATTGAAGGCGGAAATCGTATTGTAAAATTCAGTTACAACGGAAATTTTTTTGAACTGCTTGAGAAGATCGGTGAAATGCCGCTCCCGCATTATATTACGCATGAACTTAAAGATAAGGAACGTTACCAGACAGTATATTCAAAGAATCCCGGGTCTGCCGCAGCACCTACTGCCGGACTGCATTTTACGCCGGAACTTCTTGAACGTATTAAAGCTAAAGGTGTAAATATCGGATATGTTACTCTTCATGTCGGTGTCGGTACTTTCAGACCGGTAAAAACTGATAATATCGAAGACCATACAATGCATTTTGAACACTATGAATTGCCGCAAAAAACAGCTGATCTAATAAATGAAACGAAAAAGAACGGGGGAAGAGTAATCGCGGTTGGGACAACAAGCTGCAGAACTCTCGAAACAGTGGCGCATCAGGAGGGCGGAATCAAAGCGGCTGACGGATGGACAGGCATTTTTATATACCCCGGATATGAATTTAAAGCTATTGACGCGCTTATAACAAATTTTCATCTTCCTGAAAGCACATTGATTATGCTAGTTTCGGCTTTTGCCGGAAGAGAAAACGTCCTCGCAGCATACGAGGAAGCAATAAAAGAAAAATACAGGTTCTATAGTTTTGGTGACGCAATGTTTATTCACTGAATCAAATTTTTCGGAGGTTAACTGTACTTTATGTATAAACTAATAAAAACGCAGGGAAGGGCACGAAGAGGACGTTTTAAAACAGTACACGGGGAGGTTCAGACTCCCGCATTTATGAATGTAGCGACGAGCGCCGCAATCAAGGGCGGGATATCTGCTCCCGATCTTGTCGAACTCCGTTGTCAGGTTGCCTTGTGCAATACCTATCACTTGCATTTGCGCCCCGGAGACGAGGTTATACGTGATCTTGGCGGGCTTCATAAATTTATGAGCTGGAATGGCCCGATCCTCACTGACAGCGGAGGGTTTCAGGTTTTCTCCTTATCACCACTGAGAAAAATTTCAGAAGAAGGCGTGCATTTTGCATCACATATAGATGGCCGGAGAATTTTTATGGGACCGGAAGAAAGCATGCAGATACAGGCAAATCTCGGTTCAACAATTGCGATGGCGTTTGATGAATGTATCGCGAATCCTGCCGAATATGACTATACTAAACAATCGGCAGACAGAACAGTACGCTGGCTCTACCGGTGCAAAGATGAACTTGACCGGCTCAAAGCTGAGAATCTCATTGTTAATAAAGATCAGATGCTTTTCGGTATCAATCAGGGTGCGACATTTGATGACATCAGGATAGACAATATGAAAAAAATTGCGGAGTTAAACCTTGACGGATATGCAATCGGCGGACTGGCTGTCGGTGAAAGTGCGGAAGAAATGTACCATATAATTCAACAAGTTGAACCTTTTATGCCTGTTAATAAGCCGCGATATCTTATGGGTGTGGGAACACCACTTAACATAATTAATTCCGTGGCTCTCGGCATCGACATGTTTGACTGTGTAATGCCGAGCAGAAACGCGAGGCATGCTCATGTTTTTACATGGGAAGGAAAAAGGAATCTTATGAATGCCAAATATGAGCGTGATAGCCTTCCAATCGATCCGGAATGCAGCTGCCCGACTTGCAAGAACTTTTCACGGGCATATATACACCATTTGTTCAAGGCGCAGGAAATGCTCGCTATGCGCCTTTCAGTAATGCATAATCTTTATTTCTATAATACTCTGATGAAAAAAATTCGTGATGCCATTGATGAAGGGAACTTTGATGAATTCAGGGAAATAGCTTCGGAAAATATTGACAAGCGCATTTAATTATTCATAACGTTACTGATATTTTTAACTTATAGCTTAAAAATATCGTAATGTCTTGCCAATAGTTCAAATTATGGTTATAATAAAATATAACTGTGCCCTAATAAAGGCACATAATTTCGGAGGTGTAATTTTAATGATGTTTTCTGGGAATTTAGTTGTCGGTGCAGCTGCTGCATCAGCGACTTCTTCAAGTGCGGCGGCAAGCGGTTCTACCGCGGCTTTGTTTTGGTCTTTTGCCCCGTTTGTCGTGATAATAATCGTGTTTTATTTCTTCTTAATAAGGCCTCAGCGCAAAAAAGAAAAACAGACACAGCAAATGCGGAATTCACTTCAGGTCGGTGATAACGTTACAACTGTCGGCGGTGTTCTCGGACGTGTTGTTTCAATAAAGGACGACTCTATTATTATTGAAACAGGTGCCGACCGCAGTAAGATTCAGATTAAAAAATGGGCTATTCAAACTGTTGATACAATTCACGACGATCAGTAATAATTAAATCCCCTTTTAACACAATTTGTCATAATTTTATTAAATAATTAATATTTATAAGTGACCGTTTTATTATCAATCTCAGACGGTTAAATGAAAAAGATTAAGAGGGGATTTACTTGAAAGCCGATATGACCGCTTCAACAGAACGTTTAAACATGAGCCGCGCAGCTTCTACAGTTCTTACCGGACTTATTGCCGGTTTAGTTACAAGCATTGTTTTTTTGCTTATTTTTTCATTTGTTATGACAGTACGCGACATACCGGAAGGTGTTGTACCTACCCTCTCAGCAATTTCTTTGGCTCTCGGAAGTATAATGGGCGGTTTTGTCAGTGCAAAATTGCTTGGCAAAGCAGGCCTCGTTTCCGGAGCAGTAGTCGGTGCTGTTTTATTTTTGATTATGATGCTTGCAGGAACAGCAATTCAGGGCGGTAATATCGGTGTGTCGGCTGCAGATCGCCTGGTTGCTTGGCTAACAGCCAACCGACTGTCATCATGCAATTGATGA
>DATALE010000214.1:0-17182 GCA_036261235.1 Ruminiclostridium sp.
GAAGATTTGAATTCAAAAATAGGGCGATTGGCTAACGTCTTTTAGTGCCGGATTCGCATATGCGGGTTTGGCATATTTTTTTCTCAATTTTAAGGAAGAGCATAGAAAAGAGGTAATTTATGAAACTGGTACTTGCAGGGAATCCAAACAGCGGAAAGACTTCGCTGTTCAACGCGCTGACCGGCAGCAAACAGCATGTCGGCAACTGGCCGGGGGTTACTGTTGAAAAAAAAGAAGGATTAGTAACAATAAATGGCACACAGCATACAATTGTCGATTTGCCGGGAATATATACCCTTGACGCTGACACAATCGAGCAAAGGGTAGCCCGTGACTATATATTCAAGGATAAGCCCGATCTTATTATTAACATTCTTGACGCCACAAATCTTCGCCGTAACCTTTATTTTACCCTTCAGCTGCGCGAATCCGGGATTCCGATTATAATAACTCTGAATATGATGGACGAGGTCAAGAAGAACGGTATAGAAATCAATATGGAGAAGCTGTCTAAAACACTGGGGGTGCCGGTCGTCGGCATATCCGCTTCAAAAGGAAGCGGAATAGACACGCTTTTTGATACAATTGAGAATTACAAAAACAACAAAATAAAAATCGAGCCGTTTTGCCTCGGCTGCAGCAACTGCTCAAAATGCAAATACGGGGAATTCCGGTATCACTTCATCGACAGCATAATTTCAGGCTGTGTCAAAAGTAAAAAGCAAGAAGAAATAAATGAAACAACCAGTAAAATTGACAAAATTGTTCTAAATAAATATTTGGCATTTCCTATTTTTTTTGTTATAATGTTTTTAGTATTTTCGATAACATTCGGCGGAGCTGTTTCAAAATTATCCGACGCGATTGATTATCTGCTTAACACCATTTTTTCCGGCGCGGTTAATAGCGCGCTCACATCAGTTCATTCACCGGCTCCGGTTATATCTCTTATCTGCGGCGGTATAATACCCGGAATTGGGACGGTTATTTCATTCCTGCCGCAAATCGCCGTTCTTTTTTTCCTGATGTCGGCGCTTGAGGACAGCGGTTATATGGCGCGTGCCGCTATAATGATGGACAGGGTCTTTGCGTCAATGGGTTTAAGCGGCAGCTCGTTTATTCCGCTGATTATGGGTTTCGGATGTACGGTTCCGGCCGTAATGGCCTGCAGGATTCTGCCGACCGAAAAAGACCGCAGACTGACCGTCATGCTTACGTCGTTTGTATCATGCAGTGCCCGCCTTCCGCTTTATGCGCTGATGGCAGGATTGTTTTTCAGTCAGTATCAGGGTGCGGTCGTATTTTCAGTTTATCTTCTTGGTATAATCACAGCGGTTATCGCAGCTTTTGTTTTAAACAAGACTGTTTTCAAAAAAAACAACGCTCCTTTTGTAATGGAGCTTCCGCCGTATCGGCTGCCAAACCTTCGAAACCTTTTGCTACATACCTGGGATAAGGTAAAAGGATTTATTATAAAAGCCGGCACTGTTCTGTTTGCCGCTTCGGTTATACTTTGGTTTTTGCAGTCGTTTACACCCGTGCTTGCACTCACAAAAAGCCCGGAAAACAGTATAATAGCTTATATAGGGCGCTTTATTTCACCGATTTTTGCTCCGCTCGGCTTCGGCAACTGGAAGTCCGTCACAGCACTTTTGTCGGGAATCGCCGCAAAAGAAATGGTAGTCTCTTCATTTTCCGTACTTTCAGGTTCGACTGGCAGCGTTACCTCGCTGCACACGGCTGTTTCGGGAATGTTCTCTCCGCTATCAGCATACGCTTTCATGGTGTTTGTACTTCTTTATACACCGTGCGTCTCAGCGATTGCTACAATGAAACACGAATTTAATTCACTAAAGTGGACTGTGGGGACTCTTGCTCTTGATTTTTCGAGCGCGTGGATTATAAGCTTCATAATATATAACGTGGGAAGGCTGTTCGGCCTTTAAACTATACTAAATTTTGATATTTCGGATGATGCTGCAGCCAGTTTTAAAAGGGCCGCGGCATTTTCCCGTATGTGACATTTGCGCTTATGGAGGTTGCTGATGAATACGCCTTTAAAGGAAACACGGAACACAAAACAAAAACGTCTGATACTTGACTGCATTAAAAGCAGCAACGGGCAGCATATGAACGTCGAAGAAATATACAACAGGATAAAAGAACATGATGAACAGATAAGCATTCCGACAATTTACCGCAACCTGCGTATCCTTGAGGAGCAGGGTGTTGTAAAAAAAAGTGTTTACCTCCGAAGACGCGCCGTCTTTTTACGAGTTGAGTGACAGTGATGAGCACGCACATCATCACCTTATATGCAGCGAATGCGGCGCCATCATTGATTTTGAAGAGGATCTTCTCGATTCACTCGAGAAAACAATCGAGGCAAAAAAAGGCTTTAAAATAAAGGATCACAGAGTTGTTTTTTACGGCCTGTGCAGTAAATGTTATAAGAAAGAAAATGAGTGAAAGCATCAGGAATACAAACATTAAGGCCTCCGACCGCTGTTAACGCTCGGAGGCCTTATACTAATTTCAAATAGACTTAAGGCAAGAATTCGCGTAAAAATCGTAAATCAACGCGAATTCTTTGGAGACTTTTAATTTGGAATAAGTATTAGTCTTATTTCTTTATTTCGCTTTCAATAATTTCCGGAGTGTGCTGTACGTCCGGACTGTAATGGAATGGCAGGATTATTGAGGAAACATTCTTGTGACGGCTGAGAATTCGTTCAATAAAATATGTTGTCTGGTTATGGAGAATCGCGTCATACCAGTGCTCCGAAACAAATTTAACTATTATTACCGACAGGTTTTCACCGTGCTGTAATTTGCTTTCACGTTCCCAAATATACTCGTCGAACGGTTTGATGATATCGTGATACGGCGTCAGAACCACTTCAAGTTTAATGGGAAGGTTAAGGCTTTCCCACTGCTTGCGCAGCTGCTCGGCGTGTTCCGGGTGGCGGCAGACGTGCAGCGCAATAACATTGTCTGAAATCGAGTTGGCATAGTTAAGTGATTTAAGCAGTGACTTGTTGATAGTCTGGACAAGCACAATGCACTGGCTTTTATGGGTTTTAGTGTTGTCGTAATATGGGTAAAACTGTTTTAGTTCAAGCTGTTTGCCGACATAATTGTAATGATCTTTTATCCTCAGCATTATGATAATAAGAATCGGCAGCACTATAAGAAGTATCCATGAGCCTTCAGTCCACTTGGCTATGATTTCTACAAAAAGGCCGACAAGCGTTACGATTGCGCCGAAAAGGTTAATCCAGGATTTATATTGCCAGCCCTTGGCTTTTGACGACAGCCATTTTTTGAACATGCCATACTGCGAAAGCGTAAATGAAATGAATACGCCGATTGAGTAAACAGGAATCAAATTATGAACATCGCTGCGGGCGACAATAATAAGTACTGACGCTGCGATGAAAATAAGCATAATGCCGTTTGAAAAACTGAGCTTTGTTCCGCGGTGCGAGAACTGGCGCGGTACATATCCGTCATGAGCAAGAATATAAAGCAGAAGAGGAAGACCGTTATATGCGGTGTTCGCCGCGAGTATAAGTATCAATGCTGTGAAAATCTGAATGATATAGTACATGAAGCTGTTGCCGAAAACAGCGCTTGCAATCTGGGAAGTAACGGTTACACCGGGGTGCGGCAGAACCTTCAGGTTATATTCAAGGATTGTAGTACCGCCGAAAATAAGAACGATCGTACCCGCGAGCATATACAGAACATGTTTCGCCGTGCGCTGTGACGGGGCTTTGAAGTTTGGTACGGCGTTGCTGACGGCTTCGACACCGGTCAGCGCCGAGCACCCGGAAGCAAATGCTCTCAACAAAATAGTTAAACTGAGGCCCATAGCGGCGTCACTCATATTGGCTGCCTGCTGAGCGGTATAAATAGCGGCCGGGTGAAGTGTGCCTGTAAAAATTCTGAACAAACCTGTGATGACCATAATAAGCATTGAAAAAATGAATATGTAGGTCGGCAGGCCGAACATTTTTGAAGATTCACGAATTCCGCGCAGGTTTCCGAGCGTTACTAACGCGACAAATATAAGCGACATCTCGACTTTGTAGTTGTTAAGTGACGGAAAAGCGGAGGCTATTGCCGCGGACGCAGATGAAATACTGACGGCAACGGTCAAAACATAATCAACAATAAGGGAAGCAGCGGCAATTAAAGAAGGAAATTTGCCCAGATTCTCTTTCGAAACAATATACGCGCCGCCGCCGTTTGGATAATGATCAATTATTTGTGAATACGAAAAAGCAAGAATACAAAGAAGCAGGATGATAGGCAGTGTTACGCCGAGAACATAGCGATATGCTGTCTGCGGCGCCATATGAAGTGCAACAACCGCAGGGACAAGAACAAGCAGAATTTCTTCACCGGCATAAGCGACAGACGAAACGGCGTCGGAAGCCATAATCGGGAGGCCCCAAACGCGAGAAAGCTTTTCTTTTGACATTTCGCTGTACTTGACCGGTTTGCCAAGCAGGATATCCTTAAAATTAACCATATATTCCCCACCACTATTTAATTTAACTTTAATTGCATAATTCTATCATACTGTGAAATTAATTACAACGATAAAAACTCATATTGTTTGCAACATCTTTTAACAAAATTTATGGAAATTAAATAAAATACAAGCTTTAACGATAAAAAAGCTTTATATAAATGTTAAGTTAAAACAAATCACTATGAAATATAATACCCTCCGGGCATAAAAATATGAGCTTCCCATAAAAAACGGAAAGCTCATAAAATCGGAGATATAAATTATTCTTTAACTGTAATAACGCTGGTCGGACAGTTTTCCTGAGATTCAACCGCCTTTTCTTCTTCGCCGGAAGGTATCTCGTCAACATAAACTTCCGCAAAACCATCGTCAGCGAATCTGAAAACCTCGGGACAGGTCTCGGTGCAAAGTCCGCAGGCAATGCAGCCGTCACGCTCTATAAAAGCTTTCATGCCGCCACTCCTTAATTAAATTTAATTAAATTATAACCCGGCGGAGTTTATGATATTCATTAATCGCAGGTTTATTTTGCTTTTGACATTCGGATAAGTTCAGAAATCTTCAATCTTTTACCGTAATGAAGGACTGCAGATGAATAGAGTTTTATAGATATGAAGCACATCAAAACTGTTGTTCCGGCGAGTATTAACAGCGACAATACGATCTGCCATGCCGGTATGTTCGCTGAAAGCATTCTTGACGGCATGGAAAACGGTGCGCTGAATGGTACAAGTGACGCAGCAACGGCGGCGGGGCTTTCCGGTGCCATTGATGTCATATAAGCAAAATAAAAAGATACCATGGCAATCATGCTGAGCGGCATAATCGCCTGCTGAATATCCTCTGATTTGCTGACAGTTGCCCCGCAGACAGCATTAAGCATGGCATAGAGGGCAAAGCCGAAAATAAAATATAATAACATCATTATTATAACAAGCGGGGAAAATGTCGACAGGTTTATTGCCGTGCCGCCGACAGCGAAGTTTTTGGGATAGAGAAGATTATATCCTGCTCCGGCTACTATGATAAGCCCCAGCAGCTCGCAGAAACCTAACAGTCCCATCCCGAGACTTTTTCCGATGATGATTCGGGACGGCTTCGTTGAAGTAATAAGAACTTCCATAACGCGCGAGGTCTTTTCCGAAGCTATCGACATGGCGACCCAGTACCCGTACATGTATATCGCAAAGAAAAGAAAGAAGGTTACCGCAAAGCTTGCGAACATGCCGCCGACCGTGCCTTTGCCGACCGGAATGGTCGAGTATTTTATATCCCCGGCAACCTTGCCTATGGTTTGAGCCGGCACTCCGGCATCCTTTAATATTTTAGCGTTATAAGCCTGCCTGACAGCGGTGCAAAGCTCATCGCCGCCCGGTGCGCCGGAGCCGATACCGGTTTCACTTTTTACATAAAGGTTGAATGTGGGAACGCCGTTTTTGCTGTTTATCTCAATAAGGCTCAGTTTATCGTTTTCTTTAATTTTATTGACAATTTCGTTCTTGTCGGACGGATTCTTAAATATGAAATTGCAGTTTTGAAGTGTTGACGATAAATAATCTTTGCTGTCGGAAATAATATTGCCCTCGTCGATTACATATACGTCGCTTTTTTTATTTGCGGCGATTTCAGCTGTGGAATCTTTGGAGGAACTGCTGAACGAGCTAATAATACTCGGAATACAAATGATAGCGAAAACGATAAGGTATGTGATGACTGTACTTATAATAAATGATTTTTTGCGCGCCTGTTCCCGGAAAGTAAAGCTCAGAACATTTAAAATTCCTTTCATCTGCCTGCACCTGCCTTTTCAACAAAGATTTCATGAAGGGTTGGTTCCCTGATTTCAAATTTATCTAATGCAACGCCGTCGTCAAGCAGTTTCTTGACAAGGTCATATGCGCTTTCTTCAGACTGGATGTGCAGTTCAAAACCTGTTGCGCTGTGATTCAAAAGCGCCATGCCGTATTCGTTTATATAACTGCTGATATCCGCATCGGTTCCGACAAAAAGGTTATTGCGCCCGTAGCTGTGTTTGATTTCCCTAAGATTTCCGGAAAGTACGGTTTTTCCGTCGACAAGCAGCAGGATATCTTTGCAGTACTCTTCGACAGACTCCATCTGGTGGCTTGACATCACTATAAATTTGCCCATATCCACGAGCTCGTTTATCACGGATTTAAAAAGGTCTGAATTGACAGGGTCAAGTCCGCTTAAAGGCTCGTCCAGAACAATAAGGTCAGGGTTGTGCATAATGGAAAGGATGAGCTGAACCTTTTGCTGGTTGCCCTTTGAAAGCTGCTCGGCACGCATGTTATAATACTTAATAACGTTGAGCCTTTTCATCCAGTAATCAATGGTTTTGAGCGCTTTGTCACGGGAAAGTCCACGCAGCTTCGCAAAATAGATAAGCTGGTCGCATACTTTGATCTGTGGGTAAAGCCCGCGTTCCTCGGGCAGGTAACCGAAACTTACGTCCTCACGTTTTACAGGTTTACCGTTCCAGGTAATGCTGCCGCCGTCTTTTTCGAGAATGCCGAGAATCATTCGGATTGTGGTTGTTTTTCCCGCTCCGTTTGTACCCAAAAGACCGAAAACGCCGGGCTTGTCAAGATTAAATGACAGGTTGTCAACCACAGTTTTGCTGCCGTAACATTTTGACACATTAGAAACGTTAAGCTCCAACTGAATTACCTCCGTTATTTTTATCTTTTTTAATTAAACGTCCGATCAGGCTTTTTCTTTCACATGCGGGCTTATATTTTGAATTTTTATGGTGTTCACGGCACGCGTCACAGTCGCCGTGGCGAGGGCATTGTTTTTTTCTGCACGGACACGGTGAAATTTCCAAGACTGTTCCCCCAATTTTAATTGTTAAAATTTATAAAATAATGATATCGTAGTTCTAAGTAATTTGCAATAGGGTACTTTTACAGCAATTTCAAAAAAGAACTGGAGAAATGAAATCTGATTTTTTTGTTTACAACAGTAAAATCAGATAAAGCAACAGTCGTAATCTTTTTTGAAATAGCTATAGTGCTTTACTTTAGGATAAAAATTGGAGTTGCCTTTATTGCGCCGATGTATTATAATGTATAAAGTCGGCGTGATAGTGCGCCGGAACATGCAGGTAAGGGCAGCCCGTGCGGCGGCGTGCCGTGAATTATGTCAGGCGGGGAACCGAGCAGCATTAAGCGGATTTCGCCGGGCGCCGCGGGATTTGTCTTTGCCTGCATGTTCGGGAGCATTATCACTGTTTTGTTGTCTGGAGGTCGGTCTTTTGTATCAGGCGCTTTACCGCAAATGGCGGCCTCGTGTCTTTGAGGACGTCGCGGGGCAGCCGAACATTACGGCGACACTGAAAAATGAAGTTAAGGCGGGCCGTATTGCGCACGCCTATATTTTTACCGGTTCAAGGGGAACCGGTAAAACGACCTGCGCAAAAATTCTTGCAAAGGCCGTTAACTGCCTTAATCCTCATGACGGCGACCCCTGCAACGAATGTGAAAACTGCCGCGGAATCGACGCCGGCAGTCTTTTGGATGTTGTTGAAATTGACGCCGCGAGCAACAACGGCGTAGACAGCATTCGTGAATTGAGGGAAGAAACGGTTTATACGCCGGCAAGCGCAAAATACAGGGTTTATATCATAGACGAGGCGCATATGCTTTCAACTGGTGCTTTCAACGCACTTTTGAAGACACTCGAAGAGCCGCCCGCCTATGTTATTTTTATTCTTGCGACAACAGAAGTCCATAAAATACCGGCAACCATTATGTCAAGGTGCCAGCGGTTTGATTTTCACAGAATTCCGGTTTGTGATATCGTCTCAAGGTTACAGTATGTCTCGCAGCAGGAAAAAATCGAGCTTGAACCGGCTGCCGCTTCAATGATTGCGAGAATCTCGGACGGTGGGCTTCGCGACGCGCTTTCTCTTCTTGATCAGTGTGCAGGGAGCGGCGGTGTTGTTGACGAGGAACTGGCGGCAAAAACAGCCGGTCTTACCGGGCGAGATTACCTTTTCCAATTGTCTGATGCCGTTCGAAACCGCGACAGCGCCGCGGCACTGCGTGTTATCGACGGGCTTTATGCTTCGGCAAAGGACGTAGAGCGGCTTTGCGAGGAACTTATTGCCCATTTCCGTGACCTCATGGTTGTCAAAACAGTAAAAGACCCTTTTGAGATAATAAACTGCCGTACCGATGAACAGGACAGGCTGCAAAAGACTGCAGACGGTTTTTCAATCGAAGCGATTCTGCACGCTGTTGATACGCTCCAGTCGGCATATGAAACGCTTAAACGGAGTTCGTCGGGCAGGGCATACATTGAGACATGTATGATGAGACTCTGTATTCCCGAACTGGACACTTCAAACACCGCACTTTTGCGCCGTATTGAGGCTCTTGAGGAAAAAATCGCGAGCGGGAATTTTGCGGCGGCACCTGCCGAAAATAAGGTTAAGCCGGTGGAAGAAGAAAAGTTTCCGGTTAAACAGGCAGAACCGTCTCCGCCGGTAAATACTGTGAGCCAAAAAGAAATAACGAATCCTCTGCCGCCTAAAGAGGGGCTTCCTTCAACCGATTCAAGCGCGGATGTTCCGCTCGACTGCTGGGCTGAGGTGCTTGAAGCGTTACGAAAAAGTGATGCGCCGCTTTTCGGGGTTTTGAGGGAATCGTCGGCAATAATTCGCGGCAGTTTTATATTGATTGACCCTAATAACACGCTTTTTGCGGGGCTTATAAGAAGTCAGGAACACCAAAGGCCTCTTGTGGAAGCTGTTCGCCGCATTACCGGGAAGCCATATAAAGTGGGTATCTTCAAAAAAGGCCTTGAAGCTGTAAAAAAGCAAAAAGCGGACGAGCTGGACGAGATTCTTGAAAACGCAAATAAAGCGGGCATAGAAGTCAGGGAATACTGATTTAAATTAAAAATAAATATCCTTTTATTAAACGGAGGTTTTATTATGAAAGCAAGATTACCTCAGGGTTACGGCGGCGGTGCCTCAAACATGAACAGCATGATCAAGCAGGCTCAGAAAATGCAGGAAGAAATGGGAAAGGTTCAACAGGAGCTTGAGGAAAAAGTTTATGACGTTACTTCCGGCGGTGGAGCTGTAAAGGTAACAATTACCGGAAAACGCGAAATTAAGGATATCGAACTTAAACCCGAGGTCGTCGATCCGGACGATATCGAGATGCTTCAGGATATGATTGTCGCCGCGGTTAACGAAGCTATCAGAAAAGTCAACGACGTTTCGGAAGAGGAAATGTCAAAGGTAACTTCGGGACTGAATATGCCCGGACTGTTTTAAGGAGCGGACATGGCTTATTATGCAGCCCCATTGTCAAAACTTATTGAACAATTTGAGCGCCTTCCCGGGATTGGGCACAAAACGGCGCAGCGGCTTGCGTTTTTTATCCTTAACGGTACACAGGATCAGGCTGACCAGTTTGCAAAGGCTATTGTTGAAGCAAAGAAAAATATGCACTACTGCAAATCATGCCAGAATCTTACCGACGGTGAAATCTGCGGCATATGTTCAAGCCCCTCCCGGGACGGTTCCGTTATATGTGTTGTTGAAGACCCACGCGACGTCGTGGCTTTTGAGCGCACACGCGATTACAGCGGGCTTTATCACGTTTTGCACGGCGTAATTTCGCCGATGGACGGTATCGGGCCGGAACAGCTGAAAATTAAAGAGCTGCTGGCGCGGATCGGTGACGGGCAGGTTAAAGAAATCATCATGGCAACAAACCCGGATGTTGAAGGTGAAGCAACCGCCATGTATGTTTCAAGGCTCTTGAAACCTCTTGGCGTAAAGGTTACACGCATAGCCTACGGATTGCCTGCGGGCGGCGAACTTGAATACGCCGATGAAGTAACGCTGTTAAAAGCGCTTGAAGGCAGAAGCGAAATTTAATAAGCATAGGGCAGCACCGCACAATTCATGGCTGCCGTCTTAAACGCCCTTATACCTGCATCTTTTCCGTCATACTTCACAAAAATCCTCACGAATACATCAAATATTAGCTGCGGTTTTGGTTATGTCTGACGATAGATATGTCGGCGTGTAAGTACATTTTCAGAATTATGCGATTTTTTTAAAAGAACAGAGAATTTTGGAGTCTACTTCCCGAATTCTCTTTTTTTATATTTGACAAAGCGGAAAATTTTTGATTGCGACATATATTGCTGCTAAAAAAATACAAACAAGGATACGCAGAATAGGGGATGATACCAAAAATAACAACAATATTATTCCGAACTGATTTACGTTGACTGAACAAAGTGGAAAATTTTAATTCAGTGGATATCGGGCCACAATAAAAAATTTTGTTGAAAATGTTTTTAGTATAGTTTATAATCGTATATAATAACCTGAATATTTAAGGGTATAACCCGACGCTATGAAGTAGATAACAGGCTGATAGGTCTCGGGTATTAACTCGACAAAACAGCTGATATTGACTAATATTACCCCTGGATGGTATGCCGGGCATAATATTAGTCTTTTTATTTTATAAAATTCCGTCATAATGTTTATTCAATATTTCTGTTGTCAAAAACAAGGTTCACAAAACGTTAGGGTGCAGTTTCCTGTATCTGACTATTATACTTTCTGATAATATTAACACTTAACTATTGACAAAAGCTGATTTATCCTGTAAATATTAAACATACATACTACTCTTCCTTATAATAAACAGAATAGAGGTAATTCGCTCATGAGGTATATTAATGTATCCGGCATACATGATGGCATGGTACTGGGGCAGGATATCTGGGATACGAATGGCTTTTTGCTTTTAAGAAGAGGACAGGTACTTCACAGTGTATATATAAACCGGCTTTTTAATATTGGCATAAACGGAATTTATATTGAGGACGGACTGACGGAAGATATCGAAATAAAACCGGTCATAAAAGACGAAACCCGCATGAATGCTGTGAAAAATATCCGCAATCTTTATATGACAACAACGGCAACATGGTCATTATCCGATGAGACGGTCAATGAATCGGTAAATATATTGCAGCAAATGGTGGATGAAATATTTTTCTGCAGCGATCCGTTATATGAAATCCGTGAATTCAAAACAGAAAAGGACTACAGCTATTACCACGCTATCAACATGGCGACTATTTCAATGATAATGGGAACAGAACTCAAGATGAAAAAGCCTGAACTAAAGATGCTTGGAATGTGCGCGGCTTTTTGTGATATCGGGCTTAAATCGCTTGATCAGGAAATGCTGGACAAAAAGGGAAGCCTGACGCAAAGTGAAATCAGAACCATTGAAACTCATCCACAGGCGGGCTTTTCAATGATAAAGAATAAATACAGTATCCATTCCAGAGTCGGGCAGGGCGTCCTTCATCACCACGAGAGATGGAACGGCTCGGGATACCCGGACGGGCTGTCAGGCAATGATATAAGCCTGTTCGGCAGGATAGTAGCGATTGCAGACGTTTATGACGCTCTGGTGTCAAACAGGCCTTTTCGCCCCGCGGTCGTTCCATGTGAGGCTTTTGAATACATAATGGCAAACGGAGGCATCCTTTTTGATCCCGATCTTGTAAAAATTTTTACGCGGAAGGTTGCGGCATATCCGGTCGGGACAAAAGTAACGTTAAGTAATGGACAGAACGGATTTGTAAAACAGAATTACTCGGACTGTTCGCTGCGCCCGGTGGTTAAGGTTATCGACCGTAAAAATTTAAAAATTATAGATATGAAAAATGACCCTGGGGCTTTGAATTTAACAGTAAAAGAGGCGGCTGATATTTAAGGCGACACTGCACAATTCGCCGTTCATCTATCGTTTGCAATTTTGAATTTGTGAATTAACGGCAAAGGTATTGATACAAAAATTATAAATAGCAAAAAGTTCTTTGCTTTTCATACCTTTTGGTTTGAGAAACAAAGAACTTTTTTATTGCAGGCACAATTAAAAATAAAGGTTATTTTAATTTGTCTTTAGGTATGAAATCCACTTATCATACCCTTCTTTTTTAAGGTGATACCCGTCGCCGCTCAGATTTGACGAAAGCATTCCGTCAGAACCTTTCAATTCTGAGGCAATGTCGCAGTATATTACACTTTTTTCGCCGCAAAGAGTTTTAAGGGAGGCGTTAAAGCTGTCGACTTTCTCGTTAGTAATTGAAGAGCTTTGCTCGTACTTTGAAGTAACGGGAAGTATTGATTCAACGTAAATTTTGGCGTCAGGGCAGCTTGTTTTGAGTTTATCAATCAAACTGGCGTAATTTGATGTAAATTTTTTAACTGAATACCCCTGTGCAATGTCGTTGGCGCCGAGCATTATGTAAATACCAGCCGGCTTTTTTGTTTCGGCTGTTTCAGCCACAGTTTCAGAGGTGCTCCCGGACGTTACTTTTTTGTTCAAAGCAGAATATGCGGTAAGACCGTTAGTATAAACAATATTATCTCCAGATATATTGCCATAGATTGAAAGCCCCGCAGTCAGGCTGTCACCGACAAAGAGAGCCTTAGTAAGGTCAGCCGGCGCGGACACCGTTTTTGAACTTGTGCTTTTAGAACTTGACTCATTTTTAGCCGAGGATTCGGTTTTTGGGGCGGAGGACGCGGAGCTTGACGATGAACTCACCTTATGTGTTCCACTGGCTGTCAGCGAAACGGGAACGGCATCGTAAAACATCAAAGCCGATGCGACAACTGCAACCCCAAGTAAAACAGTAATAAAGACAAGCAGCGTGTTGCCTTTTAGTCCGTGATGCTTATTTTTTTTGTTTGAGCTCATATTTAACCTCCTTTTCGATATGAAACGAGCCGCTAATGTATCTTTTTAATTAACATAATAATTATACGTAAATCTATATACAAATAGTATTCAACACTTTCAACAGGGTTTTCAACAGTGTTGAAACAGCGTGTCCGCTCAAATATGGGGTCAATTGTAAATAACATCCAATAAAGTATTCCGCAGACTGTTGATTTTTTTGCCGATTAAAAGGTTTACATAATGACTGAAACCGGAGAATTGGTGCAGTTATTTTACACCGCGTTTATTTTAAAGCCGCTTATATTTCATAGGCGGACACCGATGTGCCCGCCCATTCAATTTTTGTTATTGTTGGCTTTTAGAATCTACTTTTTCTTTAATCATATCGAGGAAGGCTTCAACATTCATAGTGCCTTTGTCGCCATCACTGCGTTCACGGACAGCGACTGTGCCGGTTTCCTTTTCCTTGTCGCCCATAACGAGCATAAACGGAACCTTCTGCATCTGAGCTTCACGGATACGGTAGCCTATCTTTTCATTGCGGGCGTCAAGCTCCGCGCGAATCCCGGCTGATTTCAGTTTTGCAAGCACATCGGCTGCGTAATCGGCATGCCTTTCAGAAATCGGGAGAACGGTTACCTGAACCGGAGCGAGCCAGGCCGGGAAAGCTCCGGCGTATTGCTCGGTAAGAATTCCGATAAAACGTTCTATGCTGCCGAAAACAACGCGGTGTATCATGACCGGCCTGTGCTTCTCACCGTCTGCACCTGTATATTCGAGTTCAAATCTTTCAGGCATTTGGAAATCGAGCTGAATCGTTCCACACTGCCATGTACGTCCAATGCAATCCTTCAGGTGGAAGTCAATTTTAGGGCCGTAGAAAGCGCCGTCGCCCTCGTTTATTTTATATTCCATTCCCTTGTGTGTCAGCGCGCTTTTAAGCGCGTCTGTGGCCATATTCCACTGTTCGTCACTGCCCATTGAATTCTCCGGACGGGTAGAAAGCTCTACAAAGTACTCGAAGCCGAAGATGCTGTAGAAATAATCGATAAGGTCTATAACACCGATAATCTCGCTTTCAATCTGTTCGGGAGTCATGAAGATGTGCGCGTCGTCCTGTGTAAAACAGCGTACACGCATAAGTCCGTGTAATGTTCCGGAAAGCTCATGTCTGTGAACAAGGCCGAGCTCAGCCATGCGTACCGGCAGATCTTTGTAAGAATGCATTTTCCTTTTGAAAACAAGCATTCCGCCCGGGCAGTTCATCGGCTTTATTGCAAAATCCGCGTCGTCGATTTTCGTAAAATACATATTTTCATTGTAATGATCCCAATGACCTGAACGATGCCAAAGCTCTTCGCTGAGGATCATCGGAGTGCGTATTTCCTGGTATCCGCGCTTTGCATGTTCACTGCGCCAGAAATCTTCAAGAAGATTGCGAAGAACCATTCCCTTCGGCAGGAAGAACGGGAAGCCCGGGCCTTCCGGATATATATCGAAAAGGTCAAGATCGCGGCCTATTTTGCGATGATCACGTTTTTTGGCTTCTTCCATAATCTTGAGATACTCTTCAAGCTCGGACGCTTTCGGGAAAGCAATGCCATAGACACGCTGGAGCATTTTATTTTTAGAGTCCCCGTGCCAGTATGCGCCTGTGCACTGAGTGAGCTTGAAAGCCTTGACCCTTCCGGTATTCGGTATATGGGGCCCTGCGCACAGCTCAGTAAATTCACTTTGCTTGTAAAAGGAAATATTCTCGCCTTTTGAAGCATGTGTATTGATAAGTTCGACCTTGTATGGCTCGTCCTTTTCTTTCATAAGTTTGATGGCTTCATCAGGCGAAAGCTCAAAGCGTTCAAGCGTCAGGTTTTCCTTGACGATTTTTTTCATTTCACCTTCGATTTTTTCCAAAACGTCAGGGGTAAAGGGTTTTTCGGTATCAAAATCGTAATAAAAACCGTTTTCAATTGCGGGGCCTATCGTCAGTTTAACATCAGGATAAAGGCGTTTAACGGCCTGCGCCAAAATATGTGACGCTGTGTGATTAAAGGCTCTGCGCCCTTCTTCACTTTCAAAGGTTAGTATTTCAAGTTCGCAGTCGCTGTCAAGAGCTGTGCGGATATCGCTTAATTCCCCGTTGATTTTAACAGCGCATGCGGCTTTGTAAAGGCCTGCGCCCAAAGATTTTGCAACGCTTTCAGCGGATGTTCCTGTTTCAAATTCACGGATGTCTCCGCCTTTTAAAGTTACTTTTATCATTTTGTTCACCTCATAAAAGATTTTTATTTAAAGTTTGCCGGTTTGCTTTGAAGTTAATGGCATCGAAAAAAACGATTGATATGCAGTTTTGTTAACAAAAACAAAAAATCCTCACCCCCAAATGATTCAGGGGTGAGGATAAATCCCCACGGTTCCACCCATTTTGCGCCAAAACGGCGCCGCTCGATGAAAGCTTTTAACGGTAGCTTGACCGTCACGCCTTACTTAAATCGGCGCACGCTCCGGGGTGGTTTTCATACACACTGCGGTCGGACACTTCCATCACACGGCAATTTCACCGCGGCGTCCTTCTCTGTCGGCCGTCTCATATGCACTACTGTCCCCATCAACACTTTCACATATAAAAAGTATACCATTGCTTACCCTTTATGTCAATGAATTAAATAAGGAATTAATTACAACCTCCAAAACAGCAATTGTAATAACCTTTTGCTTGACTGTTAAGGTACAATAGATAGGTGACAATAAAAAAGTAAAGATAGACCCCGAAAATGATATGATGTTAGTGATGAGAAAACACATATCAGAAAGGGGCTATCCTTACAGTGATAAGTTTAGCATCAAAAGCTAAGTTTCGTCAACGAGTAATTCGATATGCAAAAAAGCATGGGGTAACATCAGCCTCTATACGGCACCAAGTCTGTCGACAGGCAATCTATGAGTGGAAAACACGATACGATGGCAACTGGAAAAGCCTGATCGACAGAAGCCATCGGCCGCACAGTCACCCGCGAGAACATACGGTGGCAGAAAAGGAACTCATTATTCGGTATTGGGAAAAGAATCAGGATGACATGCTAATTCTTTGGAGCAAGATAAGAGAAAAGGGCTACGGTAGGCCGTATAAAAGCATGTTGCGCGTAATTAAGCGGCTAAAACTGGAAATCGAGCCGGATAAGCGAAGAGGATATAAACCCAAGCAATACAAGCGAGCCGATTATCCAGGGCAAAAAGTACAGGTTGATGTTAAGTTTGTGCCAAGCTATTGTGTGTCAAATGGGCAGAAATACTACCAATACACAGCAATTGACGAATGCACCCGTTTAGTATTTCGCGAGATGTACGACGAGCATAGCACATACAGTTCAAAAGATTTTCTTCTGAAATTGGTGGAAGCATTCCCGTTTCCGATTCGTGAAATTCAAACCGACAACGGATCAGAGTGGACAAACGCATTAAAAGCAAAGGCAACAGAATGCAAGACGCTTTTTGAAGAAGAATTAGAAAACATGGGCATAATCTATCATCGTATAAGGATTGCAACGCCGCGCCATAATGGCAAGGTTGAGAGGCAGCACAGAACCGATGAAAAGCGATTTTACAAGCACATGCGAATGTATAGTCTTGAAGATGGGCGCAAGCAGCTAAAGGCATACAACAAGAAGTCGAACGGTTATCCTAAGATATGTCTGAACTACCAAAGTCCAAATGAGGTTTGGGAAAAATACGCAGGTGTAATATGAACTTAAAGTTGTGCCACGTTGCGACGTGGCAGCCTATATGAATAATGATTATTTTTGCGAAAATACTCATTATTCATATAGGGAATTATTGGCATCATATTTTTTCGGGAAAAGTGTCACCCATCATTGACGACTATATA
>DATALE010000229.1:0-2533 GCA_036261235.1 Ruminiclostridium sp.
AAAAGAGCTTGCGCGAATTATCGGGGCTGAAGTTACAGAAAATACACTTCAAACAGCCGCTGAGATGCTTGATTTTTCAGGTATAAAGTAAACGTATAATTTATATGAAATAATAAGATCAAATTCTGGGGGTATCTTTAATAATGACGCTTTTTGAAGAGCTAAAAGAACGCGGACTTATTGCGCAAATGACAGATGAGGAGCAAATCAAAAACTTGCTTAATAATGAAAAGATAACATTTTATACAGGTTATGACCCGACTGCGGACAGCCTTCATGTCGGCCATTTTCTGCAACTCGTTGTTATGGCGCATATGCAGCGGGCGGGGCACAGGCCAATTGCAATTCTGGGCGGCGGAACCGCTATGGTTGGGGATCCGACCGGCCGCACAGATATGAGAAAAATGATGACAAAAGAAACAATTGCCCATAATGTTGACTGCTTCAGAAAGCAAATGTCACGTTTTATTGATTTTTCTGACGGAAAAGCCCTTATGGTTAATAACGCAGACTGGCTTTTGAATGAAAATTACATTGATTTTCTGCGTAACGTCGGTATACATTTTTCTGTAAACCGCATGTTGACTTTTGAATGTTTTAAGTCTCGCATGGAGCGTGGATTATCTTTCCTTGAATTCAACTATATGCTAATGCAAAGCTATGATTTTTACCGCCTGCATGAGGATTACGGCTGCGTCATGGAACTTGGCGGCGATGATCAGTGGGCAAACATAATTGGCGGAATTGAACTTGTCCGTAAAAAGACGGGCA
The DNA here is from genome assembly GCA_036261235.1 of Ruminiclostridium sp. GTDB lineage: Bacteria > Bacillota > Clostridia > Oscillospirales > Ethanoligenentaceae > Ruminiclostridium_D. The sequence goes on from DATALE010000229.1 coordinate 772, forward strand.
AAGATGTTTTTGGAATGACGTTTACTCTTCTTACAACAAGCGATGGCAAGAAAATGGGCAAAACGAGGGGCGGAGCAATATGGCTCGATCCGGAAAAAACCCCTCCATATGAATTCTTCCAGTATTGGCGTAATGTCGAAGACAGCAGTGTCATAAAGCTGCTCAAAATGCTGACGTTTTTACCGCTTGATGAAATAAAAAAATATGAAAAGCTCGAGGGCAGCGAATTAAATAAAGCAAAAGAAGTTCTGGCATATGAAGTAACTAAATTAGTTCATGGTGAGGAAGAAGCTAATAAAGCGCTTGAAGCCACTCATGCACTTTTTGGTTCCGGCGGGGATATAAAGGATATGCCATTTACAGAATTGGCGCATGAAGATTTTAATGACGATGTCATTACTGTTATTGATTTGCTTGTTAAATCGAAACTTGCCCCATCACGTGGTGAAGCAAGAAGGCTGATTACTCAAGGCGGCATTTCAGTAAACAACGAGAAAATTGAATCGATAGGCTCTGAATTCAAAAAGGAAGATTTTGAACAGGATTTCATTCTCAAAAAGGGTAAAAAGGTTTATCACAGGTTCAGCATAAAATAACAGAAATAGTGGCTGCCTCAACCGAGGCAGCCACATTAGCAACAGCATTATTTTTTGTTTGTATCGTTATCGTCTTTAGATTTTCGCTTTATGTTTGCGAGAGGAGAACTTTCTACGGCTTTTTTTGCCTGTGTACTTGAAAGGTGTGTGTAAATTTCGGTTGTACTGAGGCTTTCATGACCGAGAATTTCTTTCAGCACCCTGATATCAACTCCGCCTTGTTGATACATAAGCGTTGCCGCTGTGTGGCGAAGTTTATGTACGGAATATCCTTTCCCGTCAAGCCCGGCTTGCGCAAGAAACTTTTTTACCACCCATTGAACCGTCTTGGGGCTTATTCTTTTACCCAGTCTGCTGATAAAAAATGCATCCCTGTCTTTAACTCCATCATATTTTCTGACTTGCTTATATTTTTGAATAGCGTCAAGGCATGCATTATTGAGGTAAATATTGCGTTCCTTATTTCCTTTGCCTGTGACCTTTATATAGTCCTTATGAATGTCACCGAAATTAATTCCGACAAGCTCTGAAAGACGTAAAGCACAGTTTAAAAAAAGGGTAAGTATACAATAATTTCTTTCTTTATATTCCCCGTCAATACCTTCAAGGACCTCAATGCTTTCTTCCAAAGAAAGATATTTCGGCAGCGATTTTTTCTTTTTCGGCGTTTCAAGGTTATTTGTAGGGTTTTCTTTTACAATCCCTGCTTTATCACAGGTATACTTGTAAAATGTTCGAAGGCTCGATACTTTTCGCGCTCTTGTCGAAGCATTGTTATGTCGTTCACTTTGAATGAATATCATATATTCATATATGTCTTCGAGGGTTACGGAAGCTATTAAATCCGCATCTATATCAGCAACATTTATATTTTCAAAATCCGTGCCGGGGTTTTGCAGCCCTCGCTTTTGTTTTATAAACCGGAAAAACGTCCTGAGGTCGATTGCATATTCATTTACTGTTCGTGGGGATTTACCCCTGATTGTTTCCATATAAATCAGAAAATCCCTTACGGTTTTACATGAGTTTGTGTAAAGGCGTTTATACATAATGTACTTAACCGTCCTTAACTTAAAAAACTTTAATGGTGGTCGTATGAAACTTTATAAAAAGGAATTTACAACAGGTTTGTCCGATTTCTCAGTAATATGTACTGACGATTACAT
>DATALE010000231.1:0-10961 GCA_036261235.1 Ruminiclostridium sp.
GTCATCGTTGCGTGGCTCATAGCGTCTATTATCGCTTCAAAGACATATACCGTATCGCTTTTGCCCGGTATCACAAGTCCATAGGATTTAGTTGAATACTTAGCTTCCTGCACGAAACGTTTTTCTGAATTAGTACCGCGAATGAAGCCGTATCTGGCAGTTCCGTTCTCATCGTTAGCAACGAATACACAGTTATGGTGTTCACGGCTCTCATAAAGGATTTTTTGTTTTAAAAGAGAGCGGACAACATCTTCGTCTATACACCGCGTCTTGCACAGGTACGCGAAAACATGTTTACAGTCGGAATTAGGCTCAGGCAGAATAACGTCTTTCTCTTCTTTTTTCTTTGAGTAATCATAATGATATTGAGGCAGTCCGTAATTCATCTGCCCGCCGATTGCTTTCATAGCTTCAACAAAGTTAAGTCCCTCAAATTTCATAGCAAAGTCCAGGGTATTTCCGCCTTCATACGATAGTTCACCGTTTGCGTCAACAGTCTGCTGGCTGTAACGACACCAAAGGTTATTGCTGATTTTGATACTGTCGTGTTCTTTAAGCATATACTCGCTGTTTCCATGCTTAACGACTTCATATCCACGCCGTCGAACGTAATCCAGCAAATCGGCGTTTCTTGCCGCCTGCTTTTGCTCCTCGGTGAAGTGAAGATACTCAGACATAATAATCGCTTCCTTTCAACTCTGTTTGGTATATATAAAAGGCGCTCCCGATTAAATCAGAAGCGCCTTATAAGCTCATGCCGCGATGTTTATGAATTTGTGGTGGATCGTCCATCAAAGGTTTTGCATTATTTTGCAAAATACAATGGTCCATATAGTTCTCGCTGATGGTGCATTTTCCAAAACAATCAACCGCATTTTCGATACCGGAAATATTAACTTGAGAATTGCCGACAACACAGGCACCTACTTTATGGCCTTTAATATTAACGATATCGCAATCCTTGATGTAGAAATAATCGTAAGTGCTTTTGGATCCGCCAACTGTTATTGCTTTTCGGTTGGTGAAGACATGGCCTTTAATCCACTTATTTGCAATATTTTGCATCAGTGCTGCTTCTTTTTTCGGAATGAACCATGACGGGACAGTATCCGATAATACTTTAAAGTCCCATGGCTTATTTCCAAAGACATCCTTTGTGGAAATTGATACAAGCGCATATTCGCTGTTGCTGTGATCTTTCTGCACTTTTTCTTTTTCAATATCTAATTCCGTTTTTAACTTGCAGATAGCCTTTCTGAATACCATGGCCTTGATTTCCTTGTCAAATAAAACTTCATCCATGTTTTTATTGCACCTCTACTTTAAAATAAAACGCTCCCGATTAAATCAGAAGCGCCTTTTATTCGATATTCTGTCTTCGCTGTTTAAGGAATTGTATAAATTCCTTAGCAAGCTGCTTTTCATCGACATCAGTTTCAATCAAATCTCTGATATCTGAAAACTTGATTTTTAGTGTAAAAGCCTTTTTGACTTTCTTCGGCGGTGATAGAATATCCTTTATCTTCTGCTTGTCAAAATCTCCGTTTTCAGAAAGCTCCCTGATAGCCTTTGCAACGTCAGGCTTTAAAACAACTCCGTCAATCAGACCGCACAGAATTTCCTGATGCTCGACGGGCAGAAAAGAAAGCGTAGCGCCACAGTCAAGGGATAACTTATTGTCATCCACCATTTCAAGAAGATTATCACACAGATAATTCAGACGTATGAAACGGTGAATTTGATTCCTTGAGCTATTGTTTTCCTCAGCAATTTTTTCATAAGCGTTATACCTTGTACCATTTTGGGATAAAGTCAAATCCGAGCGCTTACCCTGCCGTTTCAGAACATCAAGCTGGATTTTATATGCCTTGGCTTTTTCCGAGGGTAGCATATCAGAAGTGCTCCGCTGTGACAGGTTGGTTTCAACAACGATAAGAGCCGCTGTGTCATCGTCAACGTCATTGACAAAAGCTGGAGCTTCTTTTAACCCTGCAGCCTCGGCGGCATGAACTCGGTTATGCCCGGCAAGTATTTCATAATTACCGTTTTGCTTAGGTCTTGCAATAATAGGATTGATGATTCCGTTTTGTTTTACGCTTTCGACCATCAGTTCAAGACGTTCACCCTCATAGAGCCGGAACGGATGATTCTTATACGGTTCGAGCTTATCGAGTGCAATAAGTACCGGAGCGCCGTCCTGCTGTATCTGCTGTGTTCCCCTGAACAACGTGTCAAATGACCTCGTTGTCAGTTTCGGCGGTTCATTTCTTGGCATTATTCATTACCTCCTCAGCAAGTGCCATGTATTCCTCCGCGAGTTTACACGACTTATTATATTTGATGATACTCTCCCGGTTTCTGACGGCATTAACCGCCGCTATACTTTCCGAGAGTTTTGTATCAAACACTTTGATTTTGTCACCGAAGTTATCCGTAATAACGTCCGCAACCTCATTTGATATCTTTGTCCGAGATTTAAACATCGTGATTACAATTCCTTCGAAAGAAAGGTCGGGATTGAATTCAACCGCATTGCCGATTGAAGAAATAATCTGCTGCAAGCCTTCAAGCGGCAGGACTTCGGCAGCAACCGGAATAAGCACGCTGTCTGCTGCGGTCAGAGAATTTGCCGCAAGCAGTCCCATCGACGGCAATGTATCAATCAGTATGTAATCATATTCATTCCGGAACGGTTCAAGGATATGCCTCAAAACTTTTGTTCGCATATTCCTTTCCAAGTCAACGAGGTTTAATTCAACGTCCATCAACGAAATGTCTGAACAGATAACCGAAAAGTTCTCAGCGGATTTTATGTACTTTTCTTTTCCGCTTGTTTCTTTGCCTGTCAGAGCCAGGCGCATAAGCTCCGCTGTGGTATGTCTTTGAGTATACGGGTCATACCCGGCGCAGTAGGTAAGGTTTGCCTGACCGTCAAAGTCGACGGCAAGTACCTTTTTGCCGAGCTTTGCAAGCGCGGCGGCAAGGTTCGTGGTGGTCGTGGTTTTTCCCGTACCACCTTTTTGGTTAGCGATTGCGATTACTTTTGACATTTTACATATCTCCTTAACCAGTTGAATTAATTATTATTGCTCTGTATGGTCAAAACATCTACTACACAGATTATCAGCGACCCAATGGCAGCCGCCTTGACAAGCGTGATTCCATGTGCAACCGCACACGCGGCATTTCCTATTGAAAAATTCAGGATCAAATTGACTTATAACTGCTTTAAGCTGTTTATTTTCAATCTGAATTCTTTCAGCTTCATTTACTTTTAGACGGTTTCTCTGCTCATTCCACTGCATGACCTCAACCATTGCAGCTTCAAGCGTTGTATCGTCTGTGCAATGTACCCAATCGCTTTTATACCCGTTGAATTGGATTTTCAAATTTTCTACAACCGACTCCGCCCATTCTTTGTCATCCTCATTGGGTTCTGTTATCGACTTAAAATCCAGCAAATCGTTCCAGTCAGAAATAGCCTCATTTACGTCTCCTAATTCAATCAGCCAACGGAGAAATGTTGGGTTCGCAGTGTAGTAGTCATAACCGCACCGATCAAACCACTGCTCAGCGTAATCGCGTTCATCGGAGCCGTTGCTGTAGGTGCCGTCCACTAAATCTCCGATAAAACTTTCAATCAACTCTGAAGCCGTCATACCGACTCCACCAGCTTTTCCGCACAGCCTGTCCACGTCGGCATCTGAAAGCTCAATTGTAATGGTTCTTGGTTTTATTGTCGCAATTTCCTTTTGTTGTTCTTTCCTCATAAATATGCCTCACTTTCTGCCGGGGTTGTGACCGGCTTCCCTCATTGCGCAGGCTTTACAGCCTGTGGCTCTCTGCGAATTATTCTATTGCGGATTCTATGTTTTCGATTGCTTCTTCCAAATTGCTTACAGCCTCATAAAGATTGTCACATGCCTCGTCTGATTTTTCATAGCGTTCAGAGCCTTGTAAGTTCTCGGGAATATTGTCTCTGTAGTCCTCTTCCTCGTCCTTAATCTCTTTCAAAGCATCTTTTATGTCTATAAGTTGATTTATGATATTCTGTAAATTCTTTCTTCTTGGGTTATTCATGTTGACTTCCTTTCTGCCGGGATTAGCCGCCCGGCTCGGCGCGATGTGTGATTAAATGTTTGAATTCCAACCTTTCATTGGGGTTAGATCAAACATAAGCCAATTTTCATTTTCGAATGTTGCGGTGCATCCATCTTCAAACTTTAAAACCAAAAGACAACCATACTGCATTTCAAACCCGATTACATTTTTATAAGTGACCTCTGTATTGCCCTCTTTGCTTACCATCATTATTGTGTGCTCTTTCATTATTGACCGCCCCTTTCTTTTCTGTAGTTATAGTATAGCATACTGGTACCACTATATCAATTATGAGTATTTACAAATATACTGGTACCAATTTGTGCAACATTATACTGGTACCAATGGTTTTGTTTTGATATACTTATAGCAGGGGTGATAACATGGGAAAAGCTACAACAAAGGCAAAGGACAAATACAATGCCAAAGCCTATGAGGATATCCGATTAAGGGTAAAGAATGGTGAAAAGACTCCAATAGAAGCAGCTGCCAAAGCTGCAAGCATGAGCACAAACGCATATATTTTACAAGCAATAAAAGAAAAGATGGAACGGAGCCAATAGGTTTTTTCCATCTTTTCTTTTTCTGCCTGTGATATAACAAAAGCGGCCTGACAGCAATCAGACCGCTTCTTACATATTTAAACTTTATCCCGGCAGTTCCTCAACATTCTCTTCTCCGAATATTCTCTCCTTAAAGCCTATTGTAAAACACGCGCTGTCATATCCGTTTTGGATTTCTGCGGCGGGTCCGTCAAGTATTGTTTCCCCGTCCTTAATTTCATTCCCGCCGATCTGACACAGCAGCTCATAAATTGCATCGAGCTTGTCGGCGAATGAAAGTTTGTAGAATTCTCTGAACGCTGTATCGGTATTTTCGGTATCATTCGCCTGAAACTGCACGATATCATTTACATCAGCCATTTGCTTTCACCCTGCTTTCATATTTCCTTTTTTGTGCGAGAATGTTGTTGCCAATCCCTGCTCCGTTCGGAAGTCCGGCGTCGGCAGGATAAAAAACGCTGCCGTCCTTATACTCGACTTCAGCCGGATCTGCGCTGTTATCGGAATTGATTTGACCGTTTTCCATCTGCTCAAAGAGTACAGCAAGAAAGGTCAGCTTTTCGGAAAAACTCAGTGTATCAAAGGTTTTAAGAAAATGGTCTGTTTCTTTGGAAATTGTATGAAACCTTGCGTCCATTTAAATGCCCCCTATAATTAATATATTTGAATTTGTCCTCTGAATTTTTCTGCCTATGTTAAAAATGCGTCAATCATTTAATTTTGTCAATAGGTTAAAAAGAAATATTTATCGGCTTTTCCGGTTCGGGTTCTATATCCATTCCGTCACTTCCGTTCTTGTTTAGATCGAGCTGACTGTCAAGCTCCGCTTTGCGGCGAATGAGCTTGCTCATTTCATCGGCGTGTTCAAACGGAAGGGAAAGTTCCTTTGCTGTGGCGTCAAGCCGCTTTTCAGCGGAAATGATTCCGCTTTTTACTTTTTGAATTTTATCCGGAATTGAAGACAGCGCGTTTTCTATTCGCATTATATTCCCGAGCGGCAAATCAGAAAGTTCAAATTCATATCTGCCGCTGCCTTTAATGATAGCCTTGCAGCAGCTTGAATAATCGGAATAGTTTAACAAGAGGTTGAAACCGCTTATTTCTCCGGCTTCAACCTCTTGTTTTGTTTCTTTTGCGGTTTTTAAATACTCCGACAGCTTTTCTCCAGCCTCCTTGCGGTCTATGTATTCTTTCTTTCCGATTGTAATCCGGAATTTGTCGCCTGTTAGGTCTGATACACGCATTGAATCTTCCGAATAGTTATTTAGGTTTTCCTCCATACCTTTAATAAGGGCGGGAATCTCAACATTTAATTCATTTTCCATTCGGCGGTGATTTGTTTCATACTGCGATTTCAGCGTTTCAAGTTCATGCAGTCTTCCATCAACCTTGAACTTTTCAAGTATAAGCGGATTGCCGGTTGCAATCGCTTTGATTTCCGCATAACTGAGCGCCGCGCCGTCTACGTCTTCCATAGTACGAGCGCCGCAAACTTTGTAATCCATTATCTGTGAAATAAACTTCTGCTTTGTTTCAAGCGTCTGGTAACTGTAGCTGTCAAAGCTGCCCTCGGTTACATAACGGAAAATGCGCACGTTTTCACACATATTGCCCTGACGGAGTATACGTCCTTCACGCTGTTCCACATCTGAGGGACGCCACGGTATATCAAGATGGTGTTCGGCGTAAAGCCTGTCCTGAATATTTGTACCGGCTCCCATAAGCTCCGTCGACGCAAGTATTACCCTGACGTCGCCGCTGCGCGCTTTTGTAAAGAGTTCTTCCTTCTGGTTATCGCTCTTGCATTCCTGGACAAAAGCAATCTTTTCCGGCAGGATACCCCTTGATATCAGTTTTTTCCTGATATCGTCATAAATATTGAATCCTTTACCCGGTGTACTCCTGTCGCAGAATATGACCTGAACGTATTTCTTTTCCGCCGTTTCAGTATAGATATTGAATACATTGTCTATACACCGGTTTACCTTGCTGTCCGGATAATCCGGCGCGTCAGGTTTAACCAGGCGAATATCCAGCGCGCCGTCCCTCGCGTCCATCGTAAGTTTAAGGTAATTGTCTTCATGAGGATTAACTGCGCCGCTGTGTATGCGTTCGCTTCTCATAAGAATTTCGTCAAGCAGCTGTTCATACTCCGGCGGTCGCTGAACATTAATAATGTCATATTTTCCGTTAAGCAGCTCCGGCTTTGGGAGATTAAGCATATTAGCTGTCTGGATATCCGCACATTCACGGAACATTGTCATAAGCTCAGGCATATTGTGAAAACGTGAAAAACGGTTTTTGACGCGGTAACCTGAACCGTCAGGCGCTATTTCATATGTCGGAACCACTTCACTGAAAGCGGAAGCCCAGGCGTCGAACTGGTCAAGGCCGGTTTCCCGCAATCTTCCGAATTGCAGATACCTCTGCATCGTGTATGCCTCCGACATTGTGTTTGAAATAGGCGTACCTGTTGCAAAGACAACGCCGCGTCTGCTTTCGTGAAGCCCTTCGATGTATCTGCATTTCATATAAAGGTCGCTTGACCTTTTGCTGTAGCTTGATGAGATTCCGGCAACATTCTGCATTTTGGTTGTAAGAAAAAATGTGTGCCATCCCAGCGGGCGAAGCCCGCAGGGTAGACACTTTTAACGATAGGTAACTCTTTGACGTAATCTCCGAGTTTTCCCCCGCCTCACACCGTGCATGCACCTTTCAGCGCACACGGCGTTCCATCAAGTTGACTTACTTTCTTCTGATTTCAATGACGCTGTACCCTCACGGAATACAACTCACTTACAAATTTCACAATTTTAGTTTTGCTCGATACCGTTCTACCTTTTGCACTGTTTTCAGTGCGGTTTCCGGTGGCATCATCCCGGTGTGCACCATATCATGACATGATGCACATAGCCATGCAAGATTTGGTACCTTATTGATTCTTTCGATATGGAGCGCATTTTGAATATGGTGGCAGTGCTTGGGAACATTCTCGGTTAAGGCTATTCCACAGCATTTGCATTTCCCTCTGTCACGGTTGTACGCATATTCCCGATTCATGTAATATTCGAAATTGTACTTTCTCATGCTGCCTTTTGAATGGCAGGCAATATACATATCTTCAGGAGTATTGATGGAAGGTCGGTCACAAGGAAGAGGCTCATGCCGCTTCCTGTAATTCTCGTATAGTTTCCGCCCTTCCTCCGTGTATGGGGTCATCTTCTGGTTAAATGGCTTTTTCTCATATCTGCTGTGTGTGATAAAAGCATAAGTGATTCCAAACCATTTTCCTTCAACTTTTATTGCAAATGTTTTGCTTTTGTAGTCTTCGTGACGTTGCGGCAGATTGCAGAGTTTGTTCAACGGTATCTGCATTCTGTTGTAACGCTTTGGGTACATCCTTTTCCATACAGCCAGTGCCGTATTATTAACACGGCGGTCTATGGCGTGGAACGCGTAAGAGCAAATAGAAGTCTGGAGATATTGGGCTAATCCCATAATAACGGAATTGACATAGTGGATTTGCTTCACCTGATTTTCAGGTCTTGTATCCACGCCAATTTTCCGAACCTCTTCTTCCAGGTCACGAATTTTCTTCGTGAGGCGTTCCATGTCTGGAAATGGTTTGCCTACCAAATGTTCAGACCACGTGGCTGGGTCTGGTGTTTTGTTCTTTCGTTCTGCCTTGACGATTTGACCAAGAAAGTGAATTCCTTCCTTTCTAAGGTCAGTTACATACGTCTTCTCCTGCGATAGCTCCAATTTCATACAATACGCAAAGTACTTTGTCAGCACCTGTTTCAGCCGATTTGCTTCCTGTTCGGTAGAGGTTAATATTACCCAGTCGTCAGCATAGCGGAAGTTGTATTTTGGTGTAATACCCGCCCATTTCAATCTGCGTGTATCATTGCATTTATGTTTGCACTGACGATGTGGTTCCATATACATGCGTCCCACATACCAGTCGAAATCATTAAGATACACGTTGGAGAGAAGCGGCGACAAAATGCCTCCCTGCGGGGTGCCGAGTTCTGTTGCATAATACAGTTCGCTTTCAATGTAACCAGCTTTCAACATTTGGCTGACGATTTTAAGAATTCGCTTATCGTGAATACCAATACTCCATAGCTTTTTCAGCAGTATTCGGTGATTGATATTGTCAAAGCATCCTTTAATATCGCCCTCCACAGCCCACACCGGTTGGTCAGGTGATTTGCAGCTTGCGTTTATTACATTGATAATGTCACGGATAGCATGTTTTTGGGCTCGATATGGCCGGAATCCATAAGTATGCGGATAAAATCTGGCTTCACATATCGGCTCTATGACAATCCGCATACATTCCTGTAAAATGCGGTCGAGGACTGTCGGTATTCCCAGCGGTCTGGTTTTGCCGTTACTTTTGGGAATGTAGACCCTTCGGGCAGGTTTTGGCTTGTACTGCTTGAAGTTTGATTGAATCAGTGTTACTAAATCTTGTTTAGGCATTTGCAGATATCTATCCATTCTCATCTTATCTATACCGGCAGTTTTGCTGCCTTTATTCGATTTGATGTTATGGATTGCTGTGATAATGGTCATTTCATTGACCATAGCTTCCAGCAAACCGGTAAAGGCTGTTCCAGTTGCAGATTTTTGATAGAGAAAATCCTGAAATGCCTTCAATTCGGTTTCATTTGAAAATCCGACGTTCAGATGCACAAGGCCTATCACCTCGCGGTTCGTCACCCATATTTCAGGGAGTTATTAATTTTCGCTTCGTGAAATTTGTAAATCAACTTGACTCGTACCCTTCGCCGAGGAGCATTTCAGCCCCGTGTGACTGGCTTATTCCAGTCTCTGACTACTATGGTACGGCTGACTTCCTGCTATTTTCATCACTCTGTAAAGCTCCGATAGCAGGCTCTCAAACGTTCCCAAATCTCTATCCTTGTGGCCATTATTGACCGTTGAAACCCTTAGGCCGCTACCTTACACCGGGAGAATCTAATCATGCTTTGAATCACAGTTTTCGCATGATTCCTGACAGATATTACATTCTGTCGGATATGTGCAGAAAAACCAGCCGCACATATTTTCTCCAATGCTCACCTTTTCAGGTGCCGCTTTCTCTTACGATGCTGCATAGCTTTCTCAATTGAGTAGCCATAGATTTCGGAAACCCGCATCATTATTATCCATGCCCCTGTGGGGGTTTAGGTTTTCAGATTACGACTTCACCACACTCTGTACCATGCACATTTACAGATGTGCAACGCACAGTGGAGTATCAGTTCGCGTACTACCTGCGGTTTGACAAACCGCTGTGAATTTTCGGTATTGATTCAGTACGGCAGAGGAATTTCACCTCTGAATTTGAGATTTGAGTTCTCTGCGATATCTTCTTGTACACTACAAGTTCTATCGCATGGTGCTTTTCGCCGAAGTTGTCAGCTTCTGCTTAAGCACAACGTTTCGAACGATTTTTAAACTTGTGCGCCTCATCAACAAATATCTGGTCAACGCCGAGTTGTTCAAATGTAACGCCGCTGTCCTTTGAACTTTCGTCAAGCAGAGCCTTTTGTCTTTCTGCCAGACGTTTCTTCTCGGCCTCAAGTTGTTTTACAGTTCTGCGGTTTTCTCTTTCGTCTATGCTGTCAAGGACATCATCAATATGAGCTATCTGCTCAGAAATAAAATTCTGTGAAAGTTCCTTTGAAACAGGAATTCTTCCGAAAGAAGAATGACCGATTATTACTGCATCGTAATCGCCGGAACTTATCCGTGCAATCAAGCGGCGGCGCTTACTGCCCTCAAAATCTTTTTTTGTGGCGGCAAGTATTTTCGCGTTTGGATACAGCCGCAGGAATTCTTTTGCCCATTGCTCACACAAGTGGTTTGGTACAACAATCATCGGCTTTTTAACAAGCCCGATCCGGCGAAGCTCCATGCAGGCCGTTGCCATAACATAGGTTTTGCCAGCTCCGACACAGTGCGCAAGCAGTGTGTTTCCGCCGTAAAGAATACGGGCAACCGCGTCCCTTTGATGTTTCCGCAGACTTATGTCTGCCGCCATTCCCGGGAAAGAAAGAGCGCTGCCGTCATATTCTCTTAGCCTTATTGAATTAAAGCGGTCATTATATATTTTCTCAATAACGCCTTTTCGCTTTTCATCTGAAAATATCCAGGTCTTGAAATGTTGCTGCAGCACTTCCTGTTTTTCTCGCGCCGCAATTGTTTCTTTCTTGTTGACTACACGCTTTTCATCGACCTCATCAGTAACAGTAACCTGTCTGAGGTTCAGCGCCGTTTCTATGA